>NZ_VSZO01000015.1 GCF_008312935.1 Roseiconus lacunae
CTGGGAGAGTCGGGCCTTCAGGCCCGGAGAGGGCACCCTCCCCGGCCGTTTGCTCGTCCGACCCTCCCGCAAGCGGGAAGGTGTTATCCAGATGATTAAACCCAAAGACTCGTGTTTGCCTGCTTAGACGGCGCGCAATCACGTGCGGCTCATCAAGTCAGTTTGTCGCTTCAGCTGAGTCGACGGCGGTTAGACTTGGGAAGAACATTTCCGGTGCGAGACGTGCCACTGCTCCGTGGCGACGAGTCGCGCGTATGACGGGCGACGACTACGAAGTGAAACCGCGTGTCGAGGGGCTGCTGCGGGAAAAGCCGCAGCAATCACGTTCCCGATCAGTGTAGTGAGATCGCTTCTTGGAGAGGACGCAGTACGTTGCCGACGAGGTATTCATCGATCAGGTCGCGTCCGAGTGCGGACAGTCGAGTGAACTCGGCGTCAAACGCTTCGTTTGGGCCGAGGCTATCGAAACGGCGGACCGTCAGGTAAACGCTCAATTGGTCCTCGCCGAATTCCCCCGTGCGAACTTGATAGGCGGTCGTCCGAGATTCGAAACTAACGCGGCATTGCGTTCGGCAATCTTCGTCCAGTGAGAACTGAATCGAGGGCTCGTTAGAGAGAACTTTGCCGTAGGGTTGGTGGATCAACTTTTCGAGCGCCGGTGCGACACCGAGTACCTGGGTCAGTATCTCGTTGTGGTTTCCACGATAGCCAAAATCGAATCCGAACATCACACTGAGCGATTCGCAATCTAGCGGCGTGATCGACAATTCGTAGGGCACTAACTCCAGGACCGTGCGGTGCAGTTCCAACGCAGTTTCCAATGAGTCGGGATTCACCGTACCGCTGTTGAGTCGTCGCGGTTCGGTCGAAACCCATTGGTAAGCGCCTTGCTCTTTTTCTTCTTCGAGAACGAACTCAGATTTTTCCCGTGAGTAGAAATTGACCATTTTGGGAAAACGGCGGCGGACTTGTTCATAAAAGTGCAACACCGACTCCCGGTTCTGGGGGAGATCCAGTTCGGTTGCCAGGTTCATGTTGATATAAAAGTCATCGCTGTACATGCCGTAATCACTCATAAGCAAGCGTTATCCTTGGTCCATTCCGATGGCGGCAGGGGAAAGTAGAACAGTTCGTTAAAAGGCCCGAGCGATCGACGCTACTTGGCCGTGACCACAACATCATCGAATGCGTTCAAGTCGTCAAACGACCCGATCCCGATTCGACCGTGAGTGAACGTTTTGTCGCTAACTTGGAGGTGTGGTGTCTCCATATCGTCGAAGTAGACGCTGATTTCACCCGTGTCGACGTCGCGAACCAGTTTGACTCGGTGCCACTGGTCTCCCCAGGGGGTGCGTTTCTCGTTCTTGGTTAGCGGTGTTCGGGGAGCTTCGTTGACGATCATGATCTGGCCGCTCGCCGGGTCCGGGCGGGCGCCCAGGTGCACGTAGTAAAAGTGCTGGTCATCTTTGTAATTGAAAAAAACGCAGCAATCGCGGTGGTTTCCGGTGTCTTTGGTGCTCTTGACGCGAAAAGTGATCTCGAAACTGCCCAGTTCAAGGTTCTTGATCAGAGCAACGTGCAGGGGGCTGCGGACGGGCGGTTTGTATTCGCTTTTCCGATCGGTGATCTCGATCGCCTGAGATCCGTGATCCGAATTGTGGGACCACGTTTTCGGATCCAGGAACTCCCAGCGTTCCGTTCCCGCCTCGAAATCGTCCGAAAATAGCGTTTTGGGCGATTCGGCCCGCGCCATCGGGGACAAAACGCAGACCGAAATAGTTGCAACGAAAGCGATCATCGCCGAGGCGGTTGGGGAGCGGAAAAACGCCATAGGATGTTAATCAAGAGAGAATGGGGAGGATCGGGGTTCACGCGTACTGCGTCAGTTCAACTCGTCAGCGGCTGACCGCGGGGCATATCGTAGGGTGGCCCCCCAATATGTCCCTGCAGTACCGACCCGCAGTGTCAAATTGCAGCGTCAATCCGCAGTATAGACCAGCCAAGCCGGCGCAGCCATGCACCGCGCTCAGAGGTCACAATCGCGGGCGTCGTCTAGGCTGATTCGCATTTTTCGTATACTGTCGCGTGACTAATCAGCACATTTCATGGATCGGTCAATGAGTAGGCTTGCGACGGACACTCAGGAACTTCTTGCACGATTCGGGTTGCAGCAATTCCGGAAGGGGCAATCCGAAGTCATCGAGGCGGTTGGCGACGGACACGACGTGATGTGTGTCATGCCAACCGGCGGCGGGAAAAGTCTGTGTTACCAATTGCCATCGCTGGCTCGCGAAGGGGTGACACTGGTCGTTTCCCCATTGATTGCCCTGATGAAGGATCAGGTCGACACGCTGCGACGTCTTGGGATTGCCGCAGAACTGATCAATTCAACGTTAGATGTTCGGCAGCAAGCTGATGTGATGGACGCGATGAAGCGTGGCGAGTTGAAACTCGTATACATCGCCCCGGAACGGCTTCGCAACGGTCAGTTTGTCGAGACCCTCGGGCATTGCAATGTCACACTTTTGGCGATCGACGAAGCTCACTGCGTCAGCGAATGGGGTCATGACTTTCGTCCCGACTATGCTCGTTTGGGCCAGATGCGAAAGCGTCATTTGGGTGGCGTTCAAACGATTGCGTTGACGGCGACGGCTACCGAAGCGGTCCGCGAAGACATTTGCGCGATCTTGGAACTTTCTGATCCCAAGGTCTTTGTCAAAGGCTTTGCCCGCACGAATTTATTTTTAGAAGTCGAGCACAGCAAAGGGGACAGTGAAAAGGATGAGCAACTGCTGAGCTTCGTCTCTTCGCAATCCGGCACCGGGATCATCTATGCGGCCACCCGGCGGGCTTGTGAAACGGTGGGGCAGTGGTTGCCGGAACGGTTGCGTCGCCCGGTCGGCGTTTATCACGGTGGGATGGACCCAGAACATCGTCGCATCGTGCAAGAAAAATTCATGTCCGGAGATCTTGCCGCGATCGTGGCGACCAACGCATTTGGAATGGGCATTGATAAGTCCGACATTCGATATGTCGTTCACTACAATATGCCTGGGACGCTCGAAGCTTACTATCAAGAGGCCGGTCGGGCGGGACGCGACGGGTTAGAAAGCGCTTGCAAATTGTTGTTTTCCTACAGCGATCGTTATACCCAAGAATACTTCATCGAAAATCGTTATCCGTCCAAAGACGTCGTGCGGAAAGTCTACGAGTACCTGCACGCTCGTCCCGAAGATCCGATCGAGTTGACGTTGGAGCAGGTTCGCGATGCGGTCAACGCGGAAAGTGCTGAGTCGGTGGGGATGTCCGAAACGTTGCTTGCCAAGGCGGGCATCTTGCGACGGCTCGATAGCAGCCAAAACCAACTGATGGTGCGGCTCGATAGCGATACGCCAACGTTTTTAGATTTTCTACCTCGCGAAGCAAAGTTGCGTCGCCGAGTGATGAAAGCGATCGAACACTTCGTCAAGAAACAGCGGTTCGAAGATGTCTTCATTCGGCCGGATCGATTGATGCGACAAGCCGATGTCAATCGCGACCAACTGATGCGTACGCTTCGCGAGCTGAAGCGACTGAACGGTTTTGATTATGTTCCGCCGTTTCGAGGCCGAGCCGTTCACTTCGTCAAACGCGATGTGCCATTCGAAATGGTCGAGATCGATTTCGAAGAACTCGCTCGCCGCAAGGCGGCCGAATACGCCAAGCTGGATGCGGTGATCGGATTCGCGCGAAGCGGTGGCTGCCGACAAAAAGTGATCTTGGACTACTTCGGTGACCCCGATAGCAAGAACTGTGGTAAATGTGATCGTTGTTGCGTTGGGAACCCAAATTCGAGTGGTGTCGCGGCGAGCAACGTTAGCGACACCGACGCCAAAGCGATTCTTTGCGGGGTACGTGTCGTGCTGAGCGGTTTTACGCGCATGCACGGGCGATTCGGAAAGACGATGGTCGCGCAGATGTTGTGCGGGTCACAGAACAAAAAAATGGCACAGTGGAAGCTTAACCGGCTAAGCACGTACGGGATGTTGTCCGCGCTCAAACAGAGTCAGCTGTGCAAGATCATAGACGTGATGATCGATCATGGGATGGCGATTCAGCGTGAAGTCGACCAGCGTCGTCCGACCGTGGAAATCAGTGACTTGGGACGCGAAGTCATGCACTTACGCGCGCCGCTGCCGGTAGCGTTTATCGCATCGCTGAATAAAGGTTTGGCGAAGTCTCTAATCGCCGCGTCCCGTCACATCGAATCCGCCGACGTCAACGAGCCTGGCGAGTATGCCGCATCGCCATCGATCGAATCCGCCGATGAAACGGAGGCGGCAGACGCTGTCACGGAAATCGAAGATAAAAACGAGGAAACGGTCGGAACGGAGGCCAAGCGTGTTGAGCCGGAATCCCCGGTGAGTATCACGCTGGATGATTTGACGAGTCCGGAAAAGAAAACGACGCAAGCAGTCGCTGACGCGATCAAGCGATGGCGGAGGCGGACCGCCGCAGCGCTCGGTTTGCCGGCCTTTCGCGTGCTCAGCAACGCGACGATTCAGCGGTTATCCGAAATTCGTCCTTCCAACAGCAGCGAGTTGGAAACTATTTCAGGTATCGGACCGTCAACGATGGAACAGCACGGCTACGACATTTTGGAAGTCATCCGCACCAGCGAAAGCACGGAGGAATGCGTCGATGAATTCGATCCGCCATCAGAGGGTGGGCATGGGGACGCAGTGCCATCTGACGGCGAATCGGACGAATCGTTCCAAATTCGATCCGACAGTACCGATGCAGCAGTCGCTACCGACGAACAGGAGGCGTATTGGACCTGGCGGCTTTTCTCAGAGGGCTTTGTTTTTGATGAGGTTTGCCAAATTCGGCGACTCGATCGAGGACAGGTCCGGGCACACCTTCGCAACGCCGAAGGGGCGGGGCGTCACGTACCGCCAAATTGGCTGGGGTGAACCGGATTCGGTTTTTCTGCGAAATTGCTACAATCCTTACACCCAAGGCTGAATCACGACGGAATGTGCCCCCAGGGGCAGCCGACCGGGTCCCAAGACCGACCCATGCTTTGACACATCGATAGACTGAAATGACTATCGGAACGATTTGTGTCCAATTTCGGCATCAGGTTTGCCTTAGGTGGCCAAGTCGACGCAGACTGCCACGAATCCCGGTTGGAAGTCTGTCTCGTCGCTAATTCGATCTCAGCAGTTACCCAGAACCAGCGTTCTCTAACGAGCACGCCGCACTTAAATCAAATCACTTATGGAAAATCGTCGCGAAGAACCGGAAGCAAAAAGCGATCCACCACGTCGTAACAACGGTTTGTTGATTGCACTGGTGGTCTTAGCGGCTTTCGCGATCCTGTTTTGGCGGACTGAAGACAACGGTTCTCGCATCAAGTACAGCTTTTTCAAGAAAGAGCTGCTTGAGAACGACAACGTCGAGTCGGTCAGTATCGGTGCGGGCCGAGTTTACGGAACATTCAAGGTCGGACCGCCGGCACCGAAAGTCATTCAAGACGGCCGCGAGGTCATCGAGAAAGATGAGGACGGTAACCCGAAGACACTCGACAAAAAATTCTACTTCAATCTGTCGCTCGATTCGCAATCGGCCGCTCGGCTGGAAGAGGATCTCGATCGGGCGAAGGTGCCGTTTGAGTATCGCGATCGCGATAACTCGCGGGAGATGTTCCAACTGCTGATCTTCGTTGGGCTACCCATTTTGTTGCTGCTGTTCGTCTTCATGATGATTCGTCGGACGCGAAACGACATCATGGGCGGTGGCTTCCTCTCGGGCTTCGGGAAAAGCCCTGCCAAACGCTTCGAGGCCAATGAGCGGACGGTGACGTTCAGCGATGTCGCGGGTCTGGAGGGCGTCAAAGCAGACTTGCAAGAGATCGTTGATTACCTCAAGACACCGGACAAATTTCAAAAACTTGGCGGACGCGTTCCCAAAGGCGTCTTGCTGAACGGGCCTCCGGGAACCGGGAAGACATTGCTCGCGCGTGCGGTGGCCGGCGAAGCCGAGGTGCCGTTCTATTCGGTTAACGGCAGTGAGTTCATTCAGATGTTCGTTGGCGTCGGTGCCAGTCGCGTCCGAGACCTGTTTCAAACCGCCAAACAAAATAGCCCCGGGATTATCTTCATCGACGAGATCGATGCGGTGGGCCGCCAACGCGGCGCCGGACTTGGCGGAGGACATGACGAGCGTGAGCAGACGCTGAACCAAATCCTTGGCGAAATGGATGGGTTCACGCCCAGCCAAGCGGTGATCGTGATCGCCGCCACCAACCGTCCTGATGTTTTGGATCCCGCGTTGCTCCGCCCTGGACGCTTCGACCGTCACATCACCGTGAATCGTCCGACGATGAAAGGGCGTGAAGAGATCTTTAAAGTCCACGTTCGCGACGTTCCGCTTGCCGACGATGTCCGGTTGGATCGTCTGGCCGCGGGCACGATTGGCTTGACCGGAGCGGATATCCAAAACATGGTCAACGAGGCCGCACTGTGGGCGGCCCGCAACGATAAGAAAGAAGTCGACATGGACGACTTCGATTACGCTCGCGACAAAATTTTGATGGGCGCCAAACGCGAGGAAGTCCTGCGTGGAATCGAGAAAGTGAAAACTGCGTACCACGAAGCCGGACACACATTGACCGCCTGGCATCTTGACGGGGCACACACGGTTCATAAGGTCACGATCGTTCCCCGAGGCCGCGCCCTCGGCGTGACGCAGTACGTTCCCAACGAAGATCGCTTGAACGTCAGTAAGAAGGAACTGGAGCATCAACTGATCGTCTTGCTCGGTGGGCGTGCGGCAGAAAAGATTATCTATGACGAACCCACCGTCGGCGCCGAGAACGACATCGAACGCGCCACTGGGATTGCCCGGCGGATGGTCACCACTTGGGGCATGAGTCCTAAGCTGGGGCCGGTTTGTTACAAAACCAGCGATGAAGATCCGTTCTTGGGACGCGAGATGCATCAGCAACGTCAGTTCAGCGAGCATACTCAGGAACTGATCGATGAAGAGGTCTCACGTATCTTGCTCGAAGCGGATCAACGAGCCGAACAGTTGCTGCGTGAACATCGTTCTGACCTTGATAAGCTTGTCGCCGAATTGGTCGAGCAAGAGGAGCTTGATGAAGAGCAAATCACGGCACTGATTGGCGATTCGATCCAAAAGAAGATGAAAGAGAAAGGCGAAGAGCCTGAGGGTATCGTGTCGTCACCTGAGGTTAACGACGCGGGGATTTCCAATCCTGTGATAAATTGCGACGAATGAAGGATGCGAAGAAAGTAGCGTCGGAAGTCGCTTCTGCCGCAAAGAAAGCCCGCAAGTTAGGCTTTGGGCAATCGTCTCATGTTTTGGTCGTATGCATGGACCGAAAGACCGGCAAGTGCTGCCGGGGCGATGCGATGGCTGACGCATGGAAGCATCTAAAGACGCGTTGCCGAGAACTTCGGAAAAGCGGACGTGAGCCTGTGATTCGCGTGAAAGCAGAGTGCCTGGATATCTGCAAGGCGGGCCCGATTATCGGCGTATTGCCGGATGATATTTGGTACGGCCACTGCACCCCGGCGGTGATCGATCGAATCATTGACGAACATCTCAGCGCAGGGAATGTCGTTGAAGAATACGTGATCGCTTCCAAACCATCAGCCGCAGAGCGCTAGCTCGCGGTTGTTACGGTCACCGGCGGCGACGCGGTACTCAGACCGACCGCTCTCAGTCGAGAAACTTCTTTAAATCGAGCGTCGAACGTCCGATCGACTGATAGAAATACTTGAGCCCTTCTTTGTTAAACGACACGGCGTTTCCGTCGGGGAAGAACGCGACGACGACTTCGGCGGGATCGAGATTGTCGAGGCTATCGAATGCTTCCTGCGATCCGTGCAGCACACGGTCTTGGTCGAGTTGACGATTGATTTGTGAGGCGACTTCTCTGATATCCGTGTTGGTAAAATCGTCGGTCAGTGTCCCCGGGGCACGTCCGGTGCGGGCGTTGGCCGTGTTGTCGACCGCAAGTGCTAGGTTACGCCCTTTCGCGTTCGGATCAATCACTCCCATCAAATCGTAGTCGCCGACAAGCGGTTTTTGAGACACCGGATCAATCACTTGGTTCGGCCGCACGGGCCAATCGGCCGAGGACAGATCGATCGTGTTCCCGTTCAAGTCGGTGGCGGTAACTCGATCAGAATCGACCACATAGTACTTTTTGTCACTTCCCGATCGCACCGTCGCCTTTGCTTTTGCGATTTCGTCGGCACCTTTGCAGGTCACAATCCCGGTATCGGGACTGGTCTTCATCTTGATTTCCTTGGGCTTCGCCGGGAAACCTTTTTGAATCCAACGCACTGATTTTGGGTTTGTTTGCCGGACCATGATGATCCGCTGATGTGTGGGATTGGCGGCAACGCGTTTGAACACGTTGAAGTGGGACGCGGGCATTCCGGCGTCGGACGCACTGGCGGCTTTGGCCAATCCACGCATGTTGCGAAGTTTTGGTCCCATTCGCTTCGCACCCTTGGCGATCATCGCCAAGAACGCAGCGACGCCGACGACGGCAATGAAGTTCGCCAAGTGTTTCGAGGCCTTTTCCAGATCGTCGTCCGAGCGTGCTTGGCAGGTTAGGTCCACGAAGGCGACAAAATCGCCACCGACACTCCAGATCTGCCAGCCGAGAAACCCGAGGCCGAGGACCAGCAATAATGCGTCGGCGATGAAACCAATGCCAAAGTAGTGAGACCCACCCCAAACGACGAGGACGCCGATCATGATCGCCAGACTAGCCGGCGAAAGCAGGGCGGCGAATTCTTCCTGGATCTCTGCGGGCAGCTTAGGCACCGTCCGGCGTAAAACGTTTTCAAACCGATCTTCTAGCGACAACGCTTGAACGTCAGTGCTGGATGAACCAAGGACACCCGGTACCGGCGTGAACCGGCATTGATTGGTGCCAAGGTCCCGGCTGCGGACGCCGGTGCTACCGACCGGTCCGGGGTTTCTGAAATCGGTCATGCTTTACAACGGACAAGCGGACGGACGGGGTTCGTATTAAACACGTCATCGTCGGATCGATTAGATTGTTGCGAGCTTTCTTTTTCATTCATGCAAAATGGCTTCGACGTGATGTTTGCGTTTAGTTCCCCTAATGATTCGCCAATTGATCGAAAGTTCCTCGCCGCGAATCGATGGCGGCGTCTCTTAGTGATGCTCGCATTTTTTATCGGAGCGTCCAAAGCCCGAGCCGAGACGCCACCAAACGTTTTGCTCATTCTCGCAGATGACCTGGGCTACTCCGATCTCGGTTGTTACGGCGGCGAAATTCAAACTCCGAACTTGGATTCAATTGCCGACGGCGGGCTGCGATTTACACAGTTTTACAACACGGGGCGTTGTTGGCCGACGCGAGGGGCGCTGTTAAGTGGCTATTACGCGCAACAAATTCGGCGTGACTTTTTGCCTGGCGTCACCAGCGGTGGGCAGGGGACGAGGCCGGAATGGGCGAAGCTATTACCGGAAATGCTCGCTTCGGCAGGATACCGTTCCTATCACACTGGAAAATGGCACATCGACGGGAAGCCAACCGAGAGCGGTTTTGATGTTTCGTCACTGAATCAGGTCGGACGCTACTTTCGGCCGCTTCCGGGAAAAGACGGTCGACGTGGGCGACCGCTGGAATTTAAGGACGACTTTTATCTGACCAGTGCAATGGCCGACGATGCGATCGCCAATCTGAAGCAGCATCAACAGCGGCATTCAAACAAACCGTTTTTTCAATATTTGGCATTCACCGCACCACACTTTCCACTTCATGCATTATCAGAAGACATTGCGATTTACGATCAAACGTACCAGGTCGGCTGGGATGTGATCCGCCGTCGACGCTTTGAAAAAATGCGATCGATCGGCGTGATTGATTCCAAGGCCGCTAGTCATTTGTCCGCCGTCGAACCACAACTAGGGCCACCGTATCACTTTCCCGATGCGTTTGAGATCTTGGGCGAGGACGAAGTCAATCGGCCGATGCCTTGGGCTAAGTTGACGAAGACGCAGCAACTGTTCCAGGCAAAAAAGATGGCGATCCATGCGGCGATGATCCATCGTATGGATATCGAAATCGGAAGAGTCTTTGATCAGATTCGATCGATGAATGCATGGGAGAACACGCTGGTGATGTTTCTGTCCGACAACGGCGCGAGTGCGGAGATCATGGTTCGTGGTGATGGGCATGACCCGCAAGCAAAACCGGGGTCGGGGCAAACTTATCTTTGTTTGGGGCCGGGATGGTCGACGACATGCAATACACCGTTTCGCCGTCACAAAACCTGGACTCACGAAGGTGGGATCGCGACTCCGTTCCTCGTGTCGTGGCCGCGAGGCGTCGGATCTCCAGGATCAATTAGGCGTAGCGTTCAGCACGTGATCGACGTCGTCCCAACGGTCGTCGAACTCGCCGGTGCGTCTCGATCAGATCAATCGCCCCAGCCGCCTGGTGTTAGCTTTGCCAAGCAGTTGCCCGAACCTGTCGATACCGAACCACGAACACTTTGGTGGTATCACGATGCACACCGCGCGATTCGTCAGGGCGATTGGAAAGCCGTTTCGCCAAAAGACGAGCCCTGGGAGTTGTACCACTTGGCTTCCGACCGAATCGAAAATGTCGACTTGGCGATTCCAGAGGGTCAAAAATTGCGTGAGCTGACATCACAGTGGGAGAAGATGAAGCAGGCCATGACCGAACTTGCTTCGAAGGACCTGACACCCGAACAGCTCAAGAGATCTGCTGGTGCGCAACACACCAGTGAGAAAATGTTGCAAGCCCAACGAGCGGCTCAGCCAAAACGCTCCCAGCACTTGCTCGGTGGGCAGGCTTTCCGAGTTGCCGATCGCCATGCATTTCTGATTGCTCCCGATGGGACGGACGCCGGGCAGGCTGACAAGCCGTGGATTTTTTATGCACCGGCACTCAGCCGTTATCCCGATCAGAATGAGTCGTGGATGTTCAAACGATTCCTGGAGGCTGGTGTCGCAATCGCAGGCATCGACGTCGGCGAAGGATACGGCAGCCCACACAGTCAGTCTAAGTTCGATGCGTTGTATGACGAGATGGTCCGCCGAGGTTACAGTTCAAAGCCGGCTTTACTTGGCCGCTCCCGTGGCGGACTCTGGGTAAGCCGATTCGCGATCGAACGTCCAGAACGTGTCGCCGCAATCGGTGGAATCTATCCGGTGTTTGATTACACCACCTATCCCGGAATCGAACGTGCCGCGTCCGTCTACGGTGTCTCGGCGTCGCAGCTGGAGCAAAACCAAGAGAGTCTGAATCCGATCAAAAGAGCGGCGGAAATTGCCGAGTCGATGATCCCTGTATACCTGATTCATGGCACCGAAGATCAAGTGGTGCCGATCGAGGAGAATTCAAACGCTCTTGAAACCGCCTATCAAAAGGCAAGGCAGGGCGAGTTGATCACCGTCAAACGCATCCACGACCAAGGCCACAATCTATACCAAGGCTTTTTCCGAGACGAAGGTTTGACCAACTTCCTGATCAATGCGGCGAAGGGTCAGGCCAACGCCGCGGCGGGCCAATCTTCGATACCGGTCCGATGATCCCAGGCCGTTGACCGATCGTCAGCCGCAGCCTTGTGTAAGCACGCTTCGGGCGAGCGTTAAAGACTTGCCCGAAGGCCAGTTCACGGCTCTTGTGCTTCAGCCGACAATCGGGTTCGAGACGACTACTGCAAGCTGATGCAAGCAGCTTCCTCGGTGCTGCGGACGAAGATACGTCCGTCACTATAAGCCGGCGTTGACCAGCATTTGCCATCGAGGACGTCTTTCCTCGCCAATTCTTGGTAGCCATCCGTCGTCGCATTGACGATCGCGACTTCACCGGCGTCAGACAGGACAACTAGTTTTTCGCCAACGAGGATACAGTTGCCTGGCCCGAAGCCCGATTCGCTCCAAACGATCTCGCCGGTTTTAAGATCAACACACTTCAGCGGCGCCCGCCCGTACTTCTTGAATTCGAAAATCCCATACAGATGTCCGTTATGAACGACGGGCGTGCTCCAGTGGTTCATCAGTTTGTTTTCTTGGACCCAGATGTCTTCGACGGTGCTGTTGTTGACGACTTTGAAGTACCCGGCGCCGACCGAATATCCGGCTGAACAATAGACGTTGCTTCCGTTGACCACCGGTGAGGCCGCGGTCGAAACGCTAAAGCGGAAAATCGTTCGCCAAAGTTCCTCACCCGTTTCGGCATCCAACGAAACCAACCCGGATTGAACAAAGTTGATCAGTTGTTTCTTACCTTCGATTGTTGCCAGGACAGGCGTCGCGTGGGTGATGGTTTCGCTACCGGTTTTCCAGATCAATTCACCGTTGGTTTTGTCGAAGGCAAGGAACGATTGTCCTTCGCCGCCGCCGCTGACGAACACACGATTTCCGTCGACGATTGGACTGGTCGCATTGAGCCACTTGATGTTTTTTCCGGCATACTCGGCGACGATGTCATGTTTCCACTGAAGATCGCCCGACTGGGCGTCCAGGCAGTGAAGCACCAGGTGTGAGTCATAAACATAGACTTTGCCGTCGCTTATTGTTGGCGTCGAACGCGGGCCGTCACCGCCTCGGTTGCCGGGGGCTCCGGCGTCGCCGCCTCCGTGCCCGTAGTCGTTCGTGCCCATCCGGTATTCCCATTGTTCGTTACCGTTTTTGGCGTCGAGCGATACGACTGTTTCAGAGTTGTCTTTGACAACGATCGTGAACGCACTTCCATCAGCGACGGCGAACGAGCTGAAACCGAGTGGGGTCTTCGCTGACCATTCGACATTCAGCTCTACACCGCTCGGTGTGGCCAGCGATTCGGCAATTTTTCCATCGCCGTTGGGACCGCGGTACTGCGGCCAATCCGCCAGACCAGTTCCGGTCAAACAGCTAGCGACAATCGCGGCGTAGGCAAATCTTGAAAGTCTCATCGTATTTGATTCTTGCGGTTCGGGGTTGAAATCAGGCGGGGCCAGATGGCTTCAGGTTGGCGGGGATCGGCAATCCGCTAGCGTTATTGCGAGAACGGTCATTGGAAACGTTGATCCGATAGCCGATCGATGTCGTCCATAGGATAGCCGGAAACAAAAAAGAAGGCCTCACATCTCTGCGAGGCCTTCGGTGATTTCGTTCAAACTTCGGCGTGGGCTCAGCTCATAGGAGCGGCCGACTCGTTCATCGCGTCTTCTTCAATCAGTTCCATCGGCAGCGGTTTAACTTCTAGACCAGCCGCGTTGGTGATGCCGTCGATCGCTTCTTGAGCTTGAGTGACGGTGTTTTCGCGCGTTTGGCCTTTGTACTGCGACGGCGACGCGGCGGGTGAGATCGGACCTTCGAACCCGGCCGCTGCAAGCTGCTTGACGACGTTGACGTGGTTCAGCGAGCCTTCTTGGGTCGGAAGGACACAATCTTTGCGGGTCGCCTTTGCTGGATCGGCGTCATCGGCCAGTGATCCGATGCGAACGGCGACGATCTTGTCACCGGGTAATTCGCTTAGTTGATCAAGCGCGCCGCCTCCGACGACCCAGTCCCAGGTGTCGACAATGAAGCCGACCGAATCACTGGCGACGGCGTTAACAAACGCGATCAAACCTTCGACGTTGCGAATGAAGTCGAATTGTTTGGGTTCGGCTTGATCGGTGGTTGCGTCAAAGCCAACACCCAATTTGATGTTACGTGATGCGAGCACGTCGGCGATTTGAGCGATTCGGCCGCGTTGCAGCTCGAAGTACTCGTGGTAAGGCATGCGGTCGGTCGAAGCCGGCAGATTGACGTAAGCACGTGTCACACCAAGGCTTTCGGCCAATTCGGACAGCGGGTGTAGCGTTCCGAGCTGGCTGGTGAACGCGGCGTCTTCGGCGTCGAGGTCAACTTCCAAAGGAAAACCGCCGATTTGTTCCAATCGCCCGGTGCCTTCGCCAAGCGCGGCGCGGACAAATTTGGTCGCGTCTTCGGCGGTCGAGCGTTGGGCGCGTCGCAGCATTTCGTACATGTCCACGTCCATCGACACGAAACCGTACGTCAGAGCCAATTCGATAAGCTCACTCTGGCGACCGTTGATGCCGAGTGCTTTGGGCGAAAAATTCTTTAGCATTCCAAATCCTGCTTTCTGATTCGCTATCGGCTCCGCTTTCCCGATTCCATAGGTCTTATCCGGAATGCTCTGGTCCGGCGTGGTCTAACCCAGGCGGGGCGGTGTCAAAGAGCGGTAGTAGCGAATCCTGGGGGGAAGGGTGTTAGTGTGTTGTCCGCGTGAGTCGCACAGTATCGCAGAAAAAACACTTTTAGGAAAAGGGGCGTTTCGTACGGGAAATTTGGGCTTCGGTCGAAACATCTGATCCTGTTCCGGCGAACGGCTGTTCAACTAGGGGTGACCGCTGGGTACAATAAAGCATGTCCCACCCCCGCGTCGCGCCCCTTTCCTGCCTTTCCGTCGACGCAAACCTGTCCGGATGACTCCCGTACTTGCGTTTCCGAAATCTTCGGTGAACCAGTCGGCCACGACTCTGGCTTGTAACTTGTCGTTTTCTGGCCGTCCGTATGGTGGTCCGTGAAATGGCACCTACCTTTATGAAGCATATCCTCACCCCCAGCCGTCTCCATTCGATCGTGCGCAGTGTGAAACTGTGTCAGTTGATCAAAGTTTGTTTGACCGGAAGTTTACGCCGGCGCACGAACGTTGCCGCCACAATGTTTGCGTTGGTTTTTCTGATTGCCGGCCCGCAAGCAGCAAATGCACAAGACGCACCAGTTGCCGAGGAACAGGTCGATGGCATACAGGATCCGGCGAAGGCTGACCAAGCTAGTCGGGGGGCGAAGATCTATGCCGAGCAGTGTCTTTCGTGCCACGGTGAAAATGGTCGAGGCGGTACCGATGGATATTCCGATCCCCTCGTGGGGGATGCCTCGATCGGCCAGCTCGCCGAGGTCATTGCAGATACGATGCCAGAAGAGGACCCCGACCTGTGCGTCGGGGAGGATGCCAAGGCTGTCGCCGAATACATCTATGAATCGTTTTATTCCGAGGCAGCCCAGTTGCGCAATCGGCCGCCGCAAACCGCGTTTTCACGCTTAACGGCTCGGCAACTGCAACAAAGTCTCGCCGATCTCTACACGCACTTTTATTCCAGCCCTTGGGTGGAGAATAAGCGTGGGCTGAGTGCCAGCTATTTCGACAGCAATCGCTGGGACAACAAAAAACTGAAGGTCGAGCGGATCGATCCGGTGATCGATTTCGATTTCGGTCGCGATGCGCCGGTTGAGGGTGTTGATCCCAAAGAGTTCTACATCCACTGGTCGGGGTCGCTGAACATCGTGCACAGCGGGCGATATGAAATCATCGTTCATTCGACCTGCTCGATGAAGCTGCGACTGGGGCACCAGGACGAAGTGTTGATCAATAACCACGTCCAGTCGGAAGGCAAGACCGAATTCCGCAAGACATTAAATCTGCTCGGTGGGCGACAGTATCCAATCTATATCGACTTCACGCAGCGGAAACGTAAAACAGAACAGCCGCCAGCGGAGTTCTCGCTACGCTGGGTGCCACCCGGCGGCGCCGAGCAGGTCATTCCAAACGACAATTTGATCCCCGGCGGTTTCCCCAGTAGCTTTGCATTGCAAACCAAATTGCCCCCGGACGACCGCAGCTATGGGTATGATCGCGGGACTCGTGTCGATCGCGGCTGGGATGACGCGGTGACGAAGGCCGCATTTGAGTTCGGCACCGTCGCGGGTAAACGTTTGTGGCCTCAGTACCGGCGGAAGCATCGCGGCGAAAGCGACGAAAATCGAGACCGCTTGCGCGGTTTCTTGACCGAGCTTGCGACAGTCGCGTTTCGTGGTGAGTTGGACGAGTCCGCTAGGCAGCTTTACGTCGATGATCAATTGGAAGCCGCCGAAGACGACCAAATTGCGATCTTGCGGTCATGTTTGCTGATCATCAAGTCGCCGCGATTTCTTTATCCCGATACCAACACCGACCGATCGCCGGATCGACGAGTCGCCGCGACGCTATCGTTGATTCTGCATGATTCGTTGCCCTCCGATCAGTGGCTTCTCACACACATCGAGAAAGGCAATTTCAAGCTCGATCAGCCAAACGCGGAAAATCGCGTGCGGCAAATCGCACAGCGGTTGGCAAATGACCCGCGTTTGGGTGGGAAAGCGATGGCGATGTTCTTCGATTGGTTGGATATCGATCCGACCGCCGAGGTGACGAAGGACCAAGATTTGTATGCTGGATTTGATCGCAAGCTTACGATGCAACTTCGGCAATCGCTGCAGCAGCAACTGCAAGACATTTTTTGGTCCGAAGAGAGTGACTATCGCCAACTGTTTCTGCGTAACTGGAATTACACCAACGCTGACCTCGCTGCTTTCTACGGTCAGGCGTTTGAACCGAAGGAACCGCCGGGGGCGGGCGAAATGGTTCCCAGTATGCCCAACGACGAGCAAACGTTCGGCGTATTGACCCATCCGATGATCACCAGCCACCTCAGTTACTTCGAGACCACGTCACCAATTCACCGCGGAGTGTTCCTGATTCGCCGAGTCCTCGGCCGAACCTTACGACCTCCAAACGAAGCATTCACACCTCTTGATCCAGACCTTCATCCTGATCTGACCACTCGCCAACGCATTGAATTGCAGACCGGCGAGCAGTCGTGTCAGGTGTGCCACCAAAAAATTAACTCGCTCGGATTTGCGCTCGAAAATTTCGACGCCGTCGGTCGCTTTCGATCGATCGAGAAGGGAAGTCCGATCGATGCGAGCGGTAGCTATGTCACTCGACTTGACGAATACGTTGAGTTCCAATCGGCTGGCGACCTCGCTCGTTTCCTTGCGAACAACGAAGACGCCCAGCGGGCGTTTGTTGAACGCGCATTTGAGTACTTTGTCAAACAACCGGTGGCCGCATTCGGTCCCGATACGATTGACAAGCTGACACGGGGGTTTCAGGAGTCCCAACTCAATATGCGTGCACTGATAGTCGAAATCGCGGTCCTGGTCGCGATGAAAGAATCCACTGAGGAGATGACCCATGAAGCGACGTGACTTTATTTCCAGTTTGGGTGTAAGTGCGGCCGCAGCTAATTTTTTGGTTGGTCTGCCTAGCCTAGGGTTTGCATCACCGACGTCTCCTCGTCGAAAACGATTGGTGTTCGTGTTTAGCCCGAACGGCGTTATTCCCAAACACTTTTGGCCCGATAAGACAGGCAAAGACTACGACCTAAAGCGGATCCTTGCCCCGCTCGCCGACTTTCAAGATCAAATGCTGACGATGAAAGGCATTTGCAATCGAATCAAAGGCGACGGCGACGGGCACATGCGTGGAATCGGATGCTTGTTGACGGGGATCGAGCTTTTTCCGGGGGACATCCAGGGCGGTAGTGATACGCCTGCGGGTTGGTCGATGGGGATCTCCGTTGACCAGCACATCAAGAATCGGCTGCAAGCCGACGCGGCGACTCGAACCCGATTCGGTTCGCTGGAATTTGGTGTCATGGTTCCCGATCGAGCCGACACCTGGACGCGGATGTCGTATGCCGGCGCCAACCAGCCGGTCGCACCGATCAGCGACCCCTACCAAATGTTCGACAAGTTGTACGGGCAAACGAAAAATCGCCAAATGTTGGCAAGCGTGCTCGATGACTTGGCCGGTGACTTCAAAAAGGTCGGCAAGTCGCTTAGTTCGGAAGATCGCCAATTGCTGAACCTGCACTTGGAACTTGTTCGCGATGTTGAAAAGGATCTGAAGACCGAATTCGCGGCGGCGACAAAGAACGACTCCGACTCCCACGCGGTGCCAAAGTTGCCTCCGAACGTGGAAGAGCAAAACAACAACATGCCGGAAATTACGAAGATGCAGACCGAGCTATTGGTCAATAGCTTCGTCGCCGACTTCGCACGTGTGGCATCGTTCCAGATCACCAACAGCGTCGGGCAGCCGCGGATGAAATGGTTGGGCATCGACGAGGGCCACCACGGTCTTTCGCATGAGCCCGACAGTAACGAAGAGGCTTACGAGAAGCTCATTCAGATCAATACCTGGTACGCCGAACAAATCGCCCATATGGCTCGCCGGATGAAAGAAACGCCCGATCCGTCGGGGCATGGCTCGCTGCTGGATAACACGACGATTATCTGGACGAACGAACTCGGCAAGGGCAATTCGCACACCCGCGATAACATCCCGTTTGTGATGGTCGGCGGTGGTTTGGATTTCCGCTTTGGCGAGGCCTACGATTTCGGCAAGGTGCCGCACAACCGATTGCTGTTGAGCATCTTGGAAGGCATGGGAATGCCCGAAAAGACATTCGGTAACCCAGACTTCTGCGGCGACGGAGCTCTCACGGGGCTGATCTGATTTCGAGAAAGACGCGTGGTATCCGGCTGCACACCGTTTGCAGACGGATGACACGGCAGGCAGACCTGATTCTATTTGGCAACGATTTGCTGCAGGATCAGTACGTCAAGCGGCCGTCCAAATTTGAAGCCCACCTCTTTCATCGTACCGCAGTGCTCGAAACCGAGCGATTTGCAAACGTGAAGCGACGCGGGGTTTTCCGAGACGATCAGTGCTAACAGGACGTGGAACTCTAGATCACGTCCGACGTCGAGTAGGTGCCGCATCAACCCGCGTCCCAGGCCTCGACCGCGAAAGTCTGCGGAGACATAAAACGAAGTCTCTGCGGTACGATCATAAGCCTTGCGGTCTGACCACTGGGTCAACGCGGCCCAGCCGGCGACTTGGCCGTCGACTTCGGCGACGAATACCGGAAAGCGATCGCCGTGTGCGTCGATCCATTGTCGCCGCTCATCGACAGACTTCGGTTCGGTGTCAAACGTCGCCGTTGAGTGTAGCACCGATTGGTTGTAGATCTCTGCGATCGCGGCTGCGTCGTCCAGCACCGCTCGACGAATTTGAAGCTCGTTCAGCACCGTTCGGGAAGTGCTCCGTTTGACTAAATGACAGAGTTCAGCTCACGATAGTTGGCCCGCCGCTAGCGGCATTAGTTCGTGGCAGCGGGACCGGGGCAAGATTCTCCAACTACGATAACAAGCCCGCAGTTTACACACAGCGGGCTTGTTTTCGGGGATGCATCAGTGATGGAGTCGTTGAACGCGGGGAGCGATCTATCGAGCGTCGTTCCACCACCAGGCGTCGCTGTCGGTCGTGGCGACGAGGTTGCTTTCCAGTTCGGCGTCGACTTTTTGGTCGTGGACAACTTGGAATGCATCGACGGAAACGCCCCCGGACGCGGTCACGATCCAACCGTTGCGGCCTTTGATAAAGCTACATTCGGGAGCGATCTTGCGAGGTGCGTCGAACGCCTGGGGCGCCAGTGACTCTTGGTCTCGCAGAACCGCAAGATCCAGTCCGGCATCGCGTTCAAGTTGCTCCTGAACGATCAGTGTCGAGATCACGGTTAGATCCATCAGGTTTTGTAGGTCACCGAAGATCGGCATTTCGGTCGCCAGTTCGGTGAAGTGCTCGGTCATTTCATCCGCCCACTTTTGAGCCAATTTGTCGCTCGCTTCGGAGGTCGTCGAGCCGTCTGCGGCGATCACGTCTTGCTCGGTCATCGTTTTAATGCCTTGACCGGTTAGCTTCCAAACGGTGCCTTGCTCGTTGCGGGTTAGGCTTTCGTAGTCACATGCCATCCACCAGCGTGGGTTGCGGTTGCTGGTATGCGAACCGTTGCGAGCCATTTGCAGATAGCTGGGCAATTCGCGAACGGGGGAATCCACCAACGCCATTGCCAGACGCTTCATTTGGTAATCAGCGGCGACCATTGTGCAGGCGTAGCGGCTGGTCGTCGGAACGCCGGTAAACTTGATGACTTGAGGACCAATCGCTTCCTTCATCGCCGACTCGAAAACCGCTGGGTTTTGCCCCGGACGCAGACGCATCCGACGTTGCAATGCCATGAATCGTTTGCGGCCTTCGGGCGTCGACTCGATGGAGCAACTGATGCTGGCTTCTCGAGCGTTTTCGACGTTGCGAAGGGCGATGACCAAGTCCTCGAGTTGGAGGATCGACGCGCCCGTTTTCGTACCGACGATGCTGCCGGTTTCTGAAACAGTCCACGGTTCGGCCGGGCCGGCGATCACGATGTCGTTGTTCTTTTCGTCGACGTACAAGTATTCGATACCGGTCAGGCCAGCCATGTAGCGAACTTCCGCAGGAAGTCGACCACCACTTTGACGCGCCTTCTCGATCGCTTTTTGCAGCCCACCGAGCGAGACGAGACGTCGGTCGGCGGCCGAGTTCAAATCGCCTTGCGGGGCGGTGACTTCTGCGCGAAGCAAGTTAACCAGTTCCTGGTTTTCTTGGACGGTTGCGGTGCGGACGATGCCTGCGGGATCAATCGAAACACCACCAACACGGTTTCCACCCCCGTTGTTGAATCCCGCCGTTGTCAGCGAAGCGACCATGACCAGTCCGCTCATCGCGACCGCGATCATCAGCCGAGCTTGGGTCAGTTTCATCGATTAAATACTCCGAGATGGAAGTCGGTTGAGGCCGCAATCCAGACTGCAAAACCGGTCTTTGGTGCGGCAGAAAAGTCACGAGTGGAGGCGGAAGATAGTTGCCTTAAAGAATAATTACCACGGAATTTGCCCGCAAGCTCGTGCCTCAGGCGGATCCAAACATTGCCAAATAACATTCGGCATGACCGGAACCCCGAATCGGACGTTGCGTCCGCCGGGGCCAGACGTCGTCGACCGGGATACGTATACTGGAACGGCGTGGCCTGCTCACCGGTTTTCCGAGATGCTGGTCTAAATCGACACCGCAATTTGCATGACCGAGACGCCGAGTCGGTGCAGTCCCTTTCGACGAGATGTTCCATTGAGTGACAGCAGCTTGACCATTTCCAGCTCACCTGGTGGGCCGAATCCGACGCAATCGCGAGGTCAAGCCGCTTCGGCTCCCGCAAGTCCCGCGGCCGAGCCCCAGGGTAAGTTGCCGGTTGGTGGGGTCGAGGGGGCCTACTTGGTGATGCATGCCGCCGGGCGATGGAGTGACGTGTTCCGATTGTCGGCGCCCGCAGAAGTCATCCTGGGGCGGGCCAGCGCAAACCAGATCTCAATCCGCAGCGAAAAAGCGAGTCGCCAGCACGCTCGAGTCTGGTCGACGCCGAACGGTTGGGCCGTCGAGGATCTGGGCAGCCGGAACGGGACGTTGGTCTCGGGACAGCGACTTAGCGAGCCGAAACTGTTGCGCGACGGTGACCGGATCGAGATTGCCGGGTTCGCAATTCAGTTCGTCCGGCAAATTCAGTCAGCCGATGGTCCGGTGCGATCCCCCCAGCCGATCGGTGGTGAGGACCATCTGACGATCGCGATGGATTCCGCCGCAATCACCGAGCGGCGCGCGCAAAGCGGTTACTTTAAGTCAGACGTCGCCCCGCAGCCGGCGAAGACAGACAGTCCAGAGCAGATTACGTCGTCCGCGTCTCTGGGCGATGATCGCGTTCGAGCAACCCTGTTGCAGCTCGCGTTTGACTTAGCACGTGTCGATTCGATTTCGCATGCGATCGAAGCCGTGCTGGATTGTTTGACCGACGCAATCCGGTTCCGCAATGCCGGTGCGTACGTCGTCGATGCGAAGTCGAAATCGCCAAACGATTCCATCGAGTCGAAGCACTTTACCCTGGTCGCAACGCGGCAAACCGAAGGTGCCCACGGATCGGTGACCTATCGCCGTCCTCCCGATACGGCGATCAATGCGGTCATCGGTCACGAGGGACAAGCGATTCTGGCTCGCCACGTCGGTGGTGATCGCGCGTTGGCGGCCGAGAACAGCCAAGGGGAAATCGATGCGGTCAGTATGATCCTGGCTCCGGTCATCGATCGAGACAAAAAGCTGCTGGGCATGTTGCATCTGCTGACGACCGATAGCGATGCGGTGTTCGACGGGGAGGACCTTGGTTTTGTGTTGGCCGTCGCCGAGATCCTGGCTCAATCGCTCCGCAATCTCAGCGTGCGAGGGAAATTAGATCGATCGCTCCGCCGTTCTCAATTACAGATCAAAGCCCTTCGCGATCAAGTCGGCGACAAGGTTCAAATCGTTGGTCGCAGCGACGCGGTTCGCGAGATCATCAAGAAGGTATCGTTGGTCGCACCGACCGGAGCGACGGTGTTGGTGCGAGGTGAATCCGGGGTCGGGAAAGAACTCGTCGCCTCGGCGATCCATCATGCAAGCAGTCGTTCCAACGGCCCGCTGGTTTGTATGAACTGTGCCGCGCTGTCGCCTTCGCTACTGGAAAGCGAATTGTTTGGGCACGAGAAAGGCGCTTTCACCGGTGCGACCGATCGTAAGCAAGGAAAATTTGAAGCGGCCGACGGTGGTACGCTGATGCTAGACGAAATTGGCGAAATGGATCTCGAAATCCAAGCCAAGTTCTTGCGTGTTCTCGAAGGCCATCCCTTTGAACGGGTCGGCGGTCAACAACCAATCCGAGTGGACGTCCGAGTCGTTGCGGCGACCAATCGTGACTTGCAATCGATGGTCGCCGAAGGAAAGTTCAGGCAAGATTTGTTTTATCGACTGCACGTCGTCGAGATCTTGGTCCCGCCGCTGCGTGAACGTGGGAACGACGTCGTCTTGTTGGCCCAACATTTCTTGGCTGGCTTTAACGAAAAGATGGGGCGACGCATTTCATCGATCACCCCACCGGCTCAAGCGATGCTGCTGGATTATCCCTGGCCGGGGAACATTCGGGAATTGCGCAACGTGATCGAGCGAGCGGTGGTGCTTAACGATACCGATTCGATCGACGTGCAGCACTTGTTGTTGACCCCGGCCGCGGTCGGGGGAGTCGCCAAAGAGCAGGCGGCGTCGGATTCGCCGGTCGAACTGTCGCTCGCTGAGTTGGAAAGATTTCACATCGAACGCGTTTTGCGGCACACCGATGGCAACAAAAGCCGCGCCGCTAGTATCTTGGGGATCGAGCGAAGCACACTCGATCGAAAGCTCAAAAAATTTGCCAAGGAGGCGTGACCGCATCGTCCGTAGCGGAAGCCGCCGAGGCTTTCGGTTTATTCAGCCGCAAACGCGATACCGCGCGGTTCTTTCGCGTAAGCCTGGGCGAATGCCCGTCGGTTGATCGTTGAGTCGCTCCATTCGATAAATTCACCGAGCCGCCGAGGCTTTCGGCACTCTTTGGTTCAGATCACCAAAGTCAACACCCGTCCGCTGATGAGCCGAACCCAAACAGGTGATCTGGTCGGAGAACGCGTGTTCTTCAGCCGGACATCCCATCGGTACTTCGTTATCGGAGCAAGGCACCATCAGTGGGTGTGATAAGCTTTGAACCCGAACTCTTTCAGCCACTTCTCCCACTTCACAGCCTCGTCGTGGGATTTCACCGGCAGGCTTCGTTCTTTCGGGCATCGATACTTTAGGTCCACATGCCCGTTATGCTTTTCCTGCTTCACTTCGCAGCCGAGTTTCTTCAAAGTGCCCGCGATCGTTTCGATCTTTTTCGTGTCGTGGATATGTTTGGCTTTCCATTCTTTGCATTGGTAATGGACGACCTCGGCCGCGGCGACGGTGTTCGATCCGGATCCCAGAAGATCGGCGGGAAGGAAGCTTGCCGAAACGGCGATCAAAACGGCTGCAAATAGACGATGCATGGTTGACCCGGTGAGAAAATTTTGGAGGGACAGAATTTCTGGAAGGACAGGATTTCTGGAAAGACAAAGCGAATACAGTCGGTGTCCGTCAGGGCCGCGTAAGCAACGCAACGGACCGTATGGCGTGCATATCGCAAGGCTTTGATCTGCGTCAAGATCCATCCGGGGTTGGCTCGGCTTGTCAAAACTCCTCGACATCTCGACAATCCACCGCTGCAATAGGCAGATTGGACCTTCCACGTTAACGACCTAATGAATCAAAACCCGAACAAGACCCCCGGTGGCAACGCCGGTGACGGTGAGGACTCGACAGACCCACGCGTTGCCAGACGCGAGAAAATGGCTCAAATCGAAGCGATGGGAATCGATCCCTTCGGTAGCCGCTTTGACGACCGAGACCTGCTGGGCGAATGCCGTGAACGTGCCGGGGAAATCAAATTTCAGACCGCCGAGGGACAATTGATCGAATTGCCCGACTTCAGCGACGAAAGTCTGGAGTATCGGCAGTGGAAAAGCGACAACGGGCCTGGCGAGGAGATCGGTCCGACCGTTCGCGTTGCCGGTCGAGTCATGCTGATGCGGACCAAAGGCAAGCTGATCTTTCTGAATATCAAAGATTGGACCGGGACGATCCAGATCTTCATCGGGAAACAGCAAGTCGGCGACGACGATTTTGCGCTCGCGAAACTCTTTGACCTCGGGGATTTGATCTCGGTCGAGGGGCGGCTGGGCCGGACGAACACCGGTGAGTTGACGATTTTCGCGGAGAAGCTGTTCTTCCAAACGAAGATGCTCGATCCGCCACCGGATAAGCATGCCGGTTTGACGAACGTGGATTTGAAACAGCGGATGCGGTACGCCGATTTGGCGTTCAACGAAGGAACGATGGAGACGTTCCTGAGCCGTACAAAGATCATCAAATCCGTTCGTTCCACGCTCGATAGCGATGGTTACTGCGAAGTCGAAGGCCCCACCCTACACGTGGTCGCCGGTGGTGCCGCCGCGCGGCCTTTCGAAACTCACCACAACGCACTCGACATGCCGTTGACCATGCGGATCGCGCTCGAATTGCACCTCAAGCGATTGATGGTCGGTGGGATGGAACGTGTTTATGAACTCGGTCGCGTTTACCGAAACGAGGGACTGAGCCCACGGCACAACCCGGAATTTACGATGTTGGAGGCGTATCAGGCCTACGGCGATTACGAAACCATGATGGATTTGACCGAACGCATTATCTGCAATGCGATCGAATCGATCGGGGGAGGCTACAAGCGAACGTTCAACGATCAAGAAATCGATTTTACGCCTCCCTTTAAGCGTGCGACTTATGCGGAACTTTTCCAAGCTGCCACCAATGTCGATCCCGCCGATGAGGACGCGGTGAAGAAGTACGCCGGCTCGCTTGGCTTGGACACCGCCGGCAAGCACCCCGATGTGATCCGCAACGAGATCTTCGAAGAGAAAGTCGAAGACACACTCGAAGGACCGATTTTTGTAATCGATTATCCTGCCAGCATCTGCCCGTTGACGAAACGGAAGCGAGACAACCCGGAGATTGCCGAACGATTTGAGTTATTCATCTGTGGGATGGAACTCGCCAATGCGTACACCGAATTGAATGATCCGGATCTACAGCAAAAATTGTTCGAGACACAGCTCGAAGGTTTGGACGATGAAGAGTCGATGGCCAAGATGGATCACGATTTTATCCGTGCCTTGCGTCACGCGATGCCCCCGGCAGGTGGACTGGGAATTGGGATCGATCGTTTGGTGATGATCTTGACGGGACAGAAATCCATTCGCGACGTGATTTTGTTCCCCGTGTTGCGTCCGACCGAGTAGGACGCATGGCACGGTGACTCGATGTCACCGCGTCATGATGGATGCTCAACATGCTAGGGCGCGGCTAACTGCCGCGGCTAACTGCCGCGGCTAGCACGTCCGGATCGCATCCCAGTCCCAGCCGAGGTGCCATTTGGCGTGCAAATCCCCGACAAAGAGTGGTCGTCGGTAAACCGAATGCCTTGCGATGCCAAGCGGTCGAGATTGGGCGTTGGGATTTTGCTGTCGGGGTTTTAGCAAGACAGATCGCCATAGCCCAAATCATCGGCATAAAGAACGACGACATTGGGAAGTGTTTCCTTGGTGTCAGCGGCAGGTACCGTGAGCTGGCAAGCGTACGCAGCGAGTGTGGCAATGGAAACCAGTTGCGACTTGCGTCTAGACATCATCGATCTTGCAGAGGAGAGGCGTCGGAGGGAGAGAAAAGGGGCGACCAGGAGCGGATAAAAAAGATACCCCGTTGCAGCCGTTGTTGGCCGAGCCACTACACCGCTCGCAAGGCTTCGATCTGTCCGGTGCTGTCGGCAAAATGATCCATCGGGACCTGCAGCAGGCTCGCCTGGGTCAACCACAGATTGGCAAGCGGCGTGCCTTCGGGCATGTTGATGTGCAATCCCGAGCGAACGCGGGAGCCGCCACCGCCAACGACGATGGGCAAGTCGTTGTATTGATGCGTCGACCCGTCTCCAAGTCCCGAGCCGTAGGTGATCAGCGTATTGTCAAGCAACGAATGTCCGTTCGCTTCTTTGATCGCGTCCATTCGCTTAAGCAGGTAGACGTACTGTTCCATGTAAAAGCGATCGACCTTGGCCAAATCATCAATGAACTTCGTCTGATTGTGGGACATTTGATGATGGCTTCGCGGTGCTTCGAATAAGGACTCGAACAGGAACGGTGTATCCCAGCGTTCTGGACCAATCATGAACGTAGCCACATTGGTAAGTCCGCTTTGCAGTGCAACGACGAGCAAGTCACCCATCACACGAATGTATTCACCCCGCGGTAGATGAGCCGCCGTCGGTTCGTCTAGCTTTACCTTGTTGAGTTCCGCTTTCATCGATTCGAGTCGATCGATTTGTTTCTCGATCGTACGAATGGATTCGAAGTACTCCGCGAATTTTTGGCGATCTTGGCTGCCCAGTTCTCGGCTCAATCCATTGGCGTCTTCCAAAACAAGGCTGGTCACGTCGCGATAGTGCTCGATCTCTGACGTGCCAAACAGACGATGGTACATTTTTTGAGGGTCGCGAGTTGAAGGGGCGACATGCCCGGTGCCGAACCAGGAGATGTTGTCGAAGTAAATCGATTCCTTGTTATCGCGGTGGCTATTGCAACTGAATTCCAGGGTGGAAAACGGAGTCGATTTGCCGATATGATCGGCGACGATATGGTCAAGTGTTCGATCCAAAGGCCATGCCGATCGGTCGATCGAATACGGCGTCGCGCTGCTGAGGTAGCAGGACGCGCATTGCGCGTGAACATCGGTGCCTTGCTGGAACGTTCGGTCCATCCCGGTGATCAGTGTGACCTTGTGCTTAACCGGTTCTAGGGGTTCGAGCGTCGGCGTCAGTTTACCCAGTGGCGCCACACGAAATGTCGGGTCTTGCTTTCCCAGAGACTTCATCACATTGCCCAGGTTTCCTTTGGGGATGATGTGATCCGCTTCACCTGGAAAAAATGCTCGGCGGACGACGCCAATTGGCACATAGTATTGAACCATGCGTAATGGAGAAGCAGACACCGCGGCTGATGCCAAGCTTTCCATCCAAGGCAACATGACGGCCGCGCCACCGACGCCTCGCAAAAATGTTCGTCTACTGGTTCGGCTCATGACGGGTCCTGCGATTGATCGGTGTGTCCGGTCAGTTGATGATTCGGTGCTGCGGCGTCGCCACAAAACGCCTTGCTGGTAACGACCGCCTTGATGAGGTCTCGCATCCGAAAGTCTTTTGATTCGGCTTGTTCGACGATTTGATCAACGACGAACCAATCGGCCGCGTCAAGTTCACGAGCGAGCGCGAACGAAAGTAAGTGTCCGGTGAATCCACGGACGAAGCGTTGACGTTCGACAAGGATTGCGTCTTTAAATTCAGGAACAGAAGCGAAGTCGTGCTTGCGGAATAACGTCCCTGCCATGTCGATTTTCAGGTCGTTCTCATAGGTTTCTCGCCAAGCGCCGACCGGATCGTAGTGTTCGAGAGCAAAACCAAGTGGGTCGATCTGTTCGTGGCAACCTCGGCAGTCGGACCGTTCTCGGTGTTTGGCAAGTCGTTCGCGTATCGTCAAGTGAGCTTCCGTGGCATGCGGCTTTTCCGGAAGTGCCGGGACGTCAGCAGGAGGCGGTGGTGGCGGGTCATTAAAAACCACGGTCGCCAGCCAGGCTCCACGCGTGATCGGTTTGGTGTGCTTGGTGCCACTGGTCATGGTCAGCACCGCCGCGTTTGTAATCACACCGCCGTAGCGACGGTCGTCGATCGGCAAACGATCAAACGTCAAACGCGTCACTTCACCGGTACGACGATTGCGTGGTTTGGAGGCGCGGACGTCTTCACCGTAAGATTCGCGAAGGTGCAAGGAGCGGTAAGTGAACGCAGGGTCGATCAACTCAGTGATCGGGCGGTTCTCAATCAATACCGTTTCAAATAACAGCAGCGGCTCGGCCATCATGTGCATGCTATCACGGTACTTTGCGTAATAGAACTGCGGAAACTGCTCGCGATCAGGCACTGCCGAGATGATCCGTTCCAATTGCATCCATTGAGCGGGAAAGCTATCGCAGAATCGTTTCAGTTTGCGATCGTTCAACAAACGATCAACTTCAGATTCGAGTGTGTCGCGCCGAAGCAACTCACCTGACTCGGCGAGACCCATCAAGTGCCGATCGGGAACGCTGCCCCAAAGAAAAAATGACAGTCGCGACGCCAAGTCAATCGCCGGGGATCGGGACGCCGGCGCTGTTGCGTTGTCGTAGAGATACAAAAATCGCGGCGACGCAATTGCCGCGGCCGCGACAGATTTCATCACAGTCGTAAACTCATCACCGCGATCAAGCCTTGCGACGGCGTAGGCGCTGTAGCGATCCACCGTTGATCGGTCCGCACCACCACGGAACGCTCGCCGTAGAAAAGTGTCCAATCTTTCGCGGACTGCTTGACGCCGTGTTTCATCGCGAGGTTGATCGGCGATCTTGGGTTCGGCAAAAAACTCTTTCCAGATGCCGACTCGTTGTTGGGTAAAGTCGGGGCTGTCGACGATCGATTGCCCGAGCTTCAGGAAGGATTCCATCAACAGCGGTGACATCGATAGGTGGTCGATCCGATTGTCGAATCCATTTTCCGCCCGCAAGTCTTGAGGAAACGCGGCGACTCCCGCCAGTCGCGGTTCGATCATTTGGCTTTTGCCAAGCGGGCGGCTTCCGACGATCACGGTTGACGGCATTTTTCCAGAAGCCGGGTCGAAGTAACCGTTGTGTTCACGGAGCATTTTTTCGGGAAGGGTGAACACGATGCAGTTCAATTCAAACAGGTCTTCGACTGCGTTGTTGTATTGGAAACGATTCATCCGACGAAGCGAGGGACGCTCGCTATCGCTGGACTTGGCGATCGCTTCATGCAGTCGTTT
Source organism: Roseiconus lacunae (assembly GCF_008312935.1). Lineage (NCBI taxonomy): Bacteria > Pseudomonadati > Planctomycetota > Planctomycetia > Pirellulales > Pirellulaceae > Roseiconus > Roseiconus lacunae. The sequence continues at coordinate 29,161 of NZ_VSZO01000015.1, forward strand.
TGAAAACGATTGAACGAGTGACCGGAGTTCTTCTTGACTCGGTTGTTCGGCGTCTTCGGGCGGCATTTCGTTCGCACGAAGGACGTCGACGATTCTGACCAGTTGCTCGGGATCGTTCATCCATTCCGGTTGAGAGTCAACCGAGAGCGAGATTCCGCCTTCGGGATCGGACTCTCCGTGGCAGTCCAGACAATATCTATCTACCGTGATTTGCCAGTCGGGCGATCGCGTCGGCTCGATCGCGGGTTCTTGGGCGGCGGAGACGCCGGGGCGAAAACCAATCTGGTAAAGCGGCATGCAAAGCCCCATCGACAGGAGCAGCGTCCAGAAAATGCGGAGAAAATCCGTCGATGACATCAGGCGGGCCAAAGAAATTGGGTTGCGGCGGGACATGCTAAGATAAGCTCATCGCTACATGGTCGCAACTATTTGTGACAGTTCCGGAATCGCAGCCGGGTTTGGCATCCCACGAATCATCGAAGAATGGGATCATTCGGAAAAGGCGGTCGATTGGGAGCTTGATTCCTTCGGACAAACTGAATTCCTCCGATCCGAATCGCCTGTCACACTCCCGAGGCTGATCTATAATGACGCTTTGTTTCCATTGAGATTTGGATGTGTTTGATCAGCCGGCGGGTATTCGCTCGGTGCTGGCCGCATCGCCGTGGCTGACGCAATGCGGGTAAAACAGAATTCACGATGGGGCAAAGCACTCGAAGTTCCGTTTGTCCTTCGCTCCGATCCACGCGGGTGTCATGAATCTTAACCAGACGCTTTTTCAATCGTTGCCGAATCGCCGTGAGATGTTGCAGCGGTGTGGATTTGGGATCGGTTCACTCGCAGCGGCAACGCTGCTTGCGGAGGATTCATCGGACCCGGGCATTCAGAGCCCGCTCTCGCCTCGGCAGCCGCACTTTACGCCTCGAGCAAAACATATCATCCATGTGTTTGCCAACGGTGGCCCGTCACAGGTTGACACGTTTGATCCGAAGCCTGCATTGGAAAAGCTGCACGGTAAAAAGCTTTCCGACGGCAAGCAACGCAATCGACGAACCGCCGGTGTTGCACATGCTTCGCCATTCAAGTTCGCGAAGCATGGCGAGTGTGGGATGGAGATCAGTGAGCTGTTTCCACGGCTTGCCGGTCATGCCGATGACTTGTGTTTGATTCGTTCGATGACAACTGACATTCCGAATCACGAACAAGCTCTGATGATGATGAATTGTGGTGACATGATTCGTACGATGCCTTCGGTCGGTTCCTGGACCCTGTATGGACTCGGGACGGAAAATCAATCATTGCCCGGTTACGTGGTGATGTGTCCCGGCGGTTTGCCGACGGCGCGGGCGGCAAATTGGCGAAGTGCGTTTCTGCCAGGCGTCTACCAAGGCATGCACGTCGATACCCGCAATGAAGATCCGACAGAATTGGTCGACAACGTTCAAAATGAAACGTTGGTCCCCAAGCAGCAGCGAAGGCAGTTGGGTTTGATTCAGCAATTGAACCGAGTTCATCGGGCGTCCCGAAGTGCGGATCCGCAGCTCGAGGCGAGGATCGAATCACTCGAGCTTGCCTTCCGAATGCAAGGCGAAGCACTTGACGCTTTCGACACCACGGGAGAGCCAGAGAAAATTCAGCAGATGTATGGCACCGGACTTCATGGCCGACAGATGTTGATCGCCCGTCGGCTGGTCGAACGTGGTGTTCGCTATGTACAGGTCTACCATGGGGCCGGGCAGCCTTGGGATTCACATCAAAATATCAAAGGTGGTCACCAGCGGTTGGCCAGTGAGACCGATCAGCCGCTCGCCGCTTTATTGAGCGACCTGAAACGTTTGGATTTGCTGGATGAAACATTGGTCATCTTCGGCGGCGAAATGGGGCGCACGCCAACCGTCCAGTTGCCGGTGACCGCAAAAGTCGGACGCGATCATCATCACCGTGGGTTCAGCTACATGCTGGCAGGTGGTGGCACCAAACGCGGTTACGTGCATGGCACGACGGAAGAGACCGGTCTCGATGTGGTCGAGGATGAAGTGCACGTCCATGATTTTCATGCGACGCTGTTACACTTGCTTGGGTTTGATCACGAGCGTTTGACGTATCGTTATGCCGGCCGCGATTTCCGTCTGACGGACGTCCATGGCAAGGTGGTCCAAGACATCATCGCGTGATCTGTGGACCGTTATTGAGTCACATCCTGGCTAGCGGTTTTGGCAGCAGAACTCCTCAGCGGCCTGTCGATTTACTCAGCTGTGCGTCGTACAGCTTCGCCTTGTGTTCCGCAGAAGTAGCGATTGCGTACGCCGCTTTTAAAGAGTTAAGAGCGCCTCTAGTTTCGTTTTGTTAGCGCGTCGGGCCATTTGATTGAGGGGCATTGGCGGCTTCCTCTGCGGCGATTGATTCTTGCCGAAAGCATCGGCGGCTTCCGCTACGGCGATTGGCGGACAATCACGCGGCTTTTTCTTCGGCAGAGTTCAGCTTGTTGTAAAGTGTTTTGACGCTGATTCCCAATTCTTCGGCAGCCGTTTTCTTGTCACCTCCGTGTCGTTCGACGGCGCGTTCGATCGCGAGTAGTTCCATCTCGCGAATCGTCATTGGCCCGGAATCCCGAATCTCGCTTCGCAGCTGACGCCGGCTGAAATGTCGAGGCAAGTGTTCGGCATCGATGGGAAGTTTGTCACACAGGATCGCCGCGTGCTCGACAACGTTTGCCAATTCGCGGACGTTGCCCGGCCACTTGTGTGCGAGCAGTTCGGACTTTGCTTCATCGGTGAAACAGTCGGCCCCGTCGCAATCTGATCGATGACGTCGGAGCAAGTGCGCGGCTAACGGCATGATGTCTTCGGGGCGTTCCCGAAGGGCCGGGACATGGACTTCAAATGTATTGATCCGGAACATCAAGTCTTCGCGGAATTGGTCCTCTTGCACCATTTTTTCAAGGTCTCGGTGGGTCGCGCAAATCACGCGTACGTCGACTCGTTTGGACTGGTTGTTTCCGAGTCGGCGGATGTCTCCGGTTTCCAAGACGCGCAGTAACTTGGCTTGCATCGTCAGTGGCAGTTCCCCGATTTCGTCCAAGAAGATCGTGCCGCCATCGGCGACCTCGAATAATCCGACGCGGGCGTTATCGGCGCCGGTGAACGCACCTTTGACATGCCCGAATAATTCACTTTCGATCAAGTTTTCTGGGAGTGCCCCGCAATTAATCGAGACCATTGGTTCGGAAGCGCGTAGGCTGGCGGCATGAACGGCGCGGGCGACCAACTCTTTTCCGCAACCCGTCTCGCCACGGATCATCACGGTGCTGTCGGTCGGGGCGACCTTTTCGATCACCCGTCGTACCCGATCCATTGCCTCGCCTTCGCCTACCAGTTGACCGTCGCCGTCGGTTTGGCGTACGCGGTGTTCTAGGGCAGCGAGCCTTCGGGATCGGGACAACCGGTGGTAGACCTCGCTCAGCAGCGATTTGATCTGCTTAAAGCTGCACGGCTTAGTGACAAACGCAAACACATGATTTTCGATCGCCGTCAGTGCGGATTGTAAATCCGGCTTGCCGGTGATCACCACCGATTCCATATCGGGACGGATCTTCGTGGCTCGCTGGATGACTTCGGCACCCTTCATGCCGGGCATGTCCAAATCGACGATTAAGCAATCAAATGGTTCGCGTTCGAGCGCCGCGACTGCCGTTTCGCCATCAGGGCAGACGACAACGCTGTGCCCGAGTTTTTCGAGCTGGTTTTTCATCAGGGTTTGAAGCGTCGTCTCGTCGTCGGCGTACAAGACGTGCATCGATTCACATTCGGGCGACTTTTTCGACATCTTCGCGTGTTGTTTCCGAGTCTGATTCTGAGGGTGGGGCAATCGCCAGCGTGTTGCTCGCAGGCGCAGGTATCTCTTTAGGCGCTTCGATCGGCAACCGTAAGACCATTTTCGAACCGCAACCTTCGCCGTCGCTATGCGCGGTCAGTGAGCCGTGGTGCAGTGAAACAATTCGAGCGCTGATACTCAGCCCCAAACCGGTTCCAGAATTGTCGCGGCGACGGGTAAAGAACGGTTCGAACAGATGATCCATGACGTCTTGCGTCATGCCACAGCCATCGTCCTCGACGGAGACGACGGCGTGATATTGGCTGTGAAATCGGTCGTACTCGTCTCGCACATAGACATCGACTCGTCCGTCGGTGTCCACCGATTCGAGCGCATTGCTGACTAAGTTCAAGACGACTTGCTGGATTTCTTGTGCATTGCAATACGCTCGAATTTTTCGTGACGCGTGGACTTCGATTGTCTTGCAGCGGTACTTGCCGACTTTGGCTACCATCGAAATGACCCGTTGAACCAAATCGCACAAGTCCTCAACTTCGCGACTCGTGTTGCTTAAACGCGCAAAGCTTAGCAGTCGTTCGGTGATTCCTTTGCACCGGAACGCTTCTGATTGGATCAGTCCCAGGTTGGTCCGTAGTTCGTCCAACAGAGAATCGCCGATCCGGTCGCGTTCGTCGTCGGTGAGTTCCTCGAGGGTTTCTTCGAGGGCTTCGGCGCTCCACGCGATGGCCCCAAGCGGATTGTTGATCTCATGGGCCACGCCGGCGGCGAGGAAGCCGACGCTGGCAAGTTGTTCATTCTGGATCACTTCACGGGTGCGTTCACGGACCTCTTGTTCGGCACGTATCCGTGCGTTGGTGGCATTGGCGACGGCCTCGTTGAATCCGTTGGTGATCTGGTTAATCGTTTCGGCCATCAAACCCAATTCGTCGTTGGTTCCCAACAAAATTTGGTGTTTATGATGCCCATTGGCAATCAATTCAGAGCCTTTGATTAGCGTCCGGAACGGGACGACGATCGAAGTCCAGAACATCCAGGCAAGCGTCAAGATCATCGAAAAGGCAACCAGCGTAAGGATCCAAAACGTGCGGCGTTTGGCGCGGTGTTCGGTGTTCACCAAATTTTCCACGCCGCCCATCGCGTTCTTGATGGACCCAAAATGACTGTTGATGCCCTTATGCAGCTGGGGGATCTTTTCTGACAAGTCGGCCGAGTAATAGGACATGAAGAACGAATCGCGTTCGACGCCTTTTAGGCTTTGCCAGTCGCGGTGCGCATGGTCAAGTTGGTCGCGGGTTAACGCCAGTTGTTTGGCTTGCGCGGCACGGTTGAACGGGACCGATGATTGCGAACCCGAATCCGCATAACGCGAGATTTCGGTGCGATAGGTGTCCAGGGCACGGTGAAGTTGTTCGAAGTTAAAATCGACGTTGGTCATCGCATCGGCGATCTCCTCGCTGATCGGACGCCGCGGGATCAAATGCGGTTCGTTGCCGGGCTTGGCGGTCGAACTGACGAGATCGTCGAAATCAAAATAAGAGCGATGGAGGCCTTCACTCCAGCGGACCAAGCCGCTCGCATAGTCGAAATCCTTGTTCAAGTCACCGATTTCGATCGCTAGCAACCGATCGCGGGACATCTGAGACCAACTGCTGAGTACCAAGGCACCGATCGCGATTGAAAGCAAGCACAATACCGCGATCATTTTGGTGCGAATTTTCCACCCGTGCATCATCCTTGTGCCCCGTGGTCAGACCCCTGCGATAAGTTTCGTTACCATCAGCGTCATCGCTGTAGAAAACGCGTGAAACACAGTCTTCCAAAGGCGACAATAGGGGGCAGTCCGATCGGTATCAAGGCCAGTCGCGGCGAGCCGAGTTGTGGTTCACACCGTGTTTTTGTGCCCACGCTGGCGTTCTATCAACATTCGAAATTAGGATTCGCCGAATGGCGTTTGCCTCGGTTTCTCTGAAATGCCTGGGCTAGTGCACGTTGGCTGATGAGCCGCCCCCGAATGGTTATCCTAAGCGGACCACGAGTCCAACCCGATGATCCGGTTCCTTCAAGGAGAAAGTCTTGTCCCGTTATGCTTTGCAGCTCGCCACATTGTGTGTGGTACTTTTACCGCTACCAATTCCATTTGTCTGTGAGGACACTGGACAAGCGTTTGCGGGATCGCCCCGGGCGGAGTCCACAACGGCGAGTCCAGAATCGCGACCGAACATTCTGATTGTTTATACCGATGACCAAGCCGCTTGGGCGGTGGGTAATGCGGTCAAGCAAGGTCAATTCGATGACGTCCCAGCGGCGGTCACGCCCCACATGGACCGACTGGCGCGTGAAGGCGTTGTGTTCGAGAACTTTTTTTGCACCACACCAGTCTGTAGTCCCGCCCGGGCGACGTGGATGACAGGACGCTACGCCAGCGAATTTGGGATTCATGATTTTATCCCGATGCCCGGACACAAGCTTTTCGACCCTCAGCAGCAAGTGTTTCTTGATCCAGATCAAAGTCAGACGTTTGCCGAGCTACTGCGGCAGCAGGGGTACCGTACCGGTCTCGTCGGCAAGTGGCACCTTGGCGACTGGACACTTCCCGGTCACGAGCGGTTTCATCCTACCAATCATGGCTTTGACTATTTCATGGGGCTGACCGGCGGAGGGACTTCGCCGAAGGATCCGGAGCTAGAAGAAAACGGGGAGGTACGAAAGTTGAAAGGACTGACCACCGACTTGTTGGCCGAACGCGCATTGAAGTTCATTGATCGCAACCAAGACCGGCGGTTTCTGCTATGCGTTCATACACGTGCCCCTCACGGAGCGTGGTTGCCGGTGGCGCCAGAAGATTGGCAGCCCTATGAATCGTTGGATCCAACGATTCCAAATCCAAGCTATCCCGATTTGAACGTCGGAAAGATGAAACGCCAAATGCGTGAGTACTTGGCAAGCACCAGCGGAGTCGATCGCAACCTTGGAAAGCTGCTTGATCGTTTGGATCAATTGAGATTGACCGACAAGACGGTCGTGATCTTCAGTTCCGATCATGGCTACACGATGGGCCACAACGGGATCTGGCACAAAGGCAACGGAATTTGGGCGACAAAGAAAACGCCGCGAGGAACGCACCAAGGTACGCGGGTGATCTCAAGCAAGTACCGACCCAATCTCTACGATCACTCGCTTCGGACCCCCGCGATTGTTCGTTGGCCTGGCGTAGCCAAAGCTGATCACGTTGTACGCGACACCGCGACAAGTCTCGATCTCTGGCCGACGATTGCGGAGATCGCCGGTGTCGAAATGGGCCGTGTCACCGGGAACCGTGGCGAGCAAGACAATCGTCAGCCAGTGGCCGCAAGCGAACTGCCCGGTCGAAGCCTCGTACCGCTTTTACGCGGTGAACGGCCTGTAGGTTGGCGGCAGGATTTTTTTGCCGAGTACAAAATGATTAACTACGCCGAAGCGGACCTCGTTGCCTGTCGAACGCCGCACTACAAATTAATTCGAGATCGCCAAAACGAGGGTCGTGATGAGTTCTATGACTTACGCAATGATCCCGGCGAAACGAACAACTTGATCGCTGATTCCAGTCCCCCGATTCTTGAAGCGATCCGACGGCTCGACGAAAAACTAACTCGTTGGATGGCATCGATGAAGTGACTTGATGCGTCATTTGGTGCTTGAACGTTTTCGATCGTTGCCAGCGTCGATCGATCTCAATGTGTCTCAGTCGGTGCGTGGCTTGGTCGATCCAGAGATGTCATCGGTGAAAAAAGAATCGATCGAGTTTCTTGTTGTTTACGGCAGCCTGATGTGTCCGTCACAGCTGGCCGAATTGTCGATTGACTCGTTTTTGTCTGAAGCGGTTGTCGTCGATGGCTTCCGCCGTAGCTTTCACCAAGAGCCCTCTTGGCGGCGTGTTGACGACGATCTGGAGAAGGCTGGGCACCGCGGTGTGCTGCGGGTCGATCGGTCGCAGGTGGGGGATCGGTTCAACGCGATCATGGTGCCCATTGCCGATCCGCATGCATGGCAAGTCCTCGATCATCGAGAACGTGGGTACGATCGAGTGGAAGTCCAACCTGCGCAGGTGTCTCTTTTTGAGCATTCGGCAGCCCAAGGAGGTACGACAGACGCTCCGGCGAGGGGCGCGGTTTGGATATACGTTGGCAAACCTTCCAAGTTCAATCCGCAGCTTCGCCCAAATCCGAGCTATGCCGAGATCTGCCGTCGAGCCGCATCGGCCTGGGGGGAGAGGTTTTTAGACCGTTTTCTCGCGACAACCTTTGTCGGGGGGCAAGCTCTATCCGGCATCGACTTGCCCGATTGAGCGATGTGTTTTGGATAATCGCCAAGCCGTTCTTTGGTGGTAAAGCACGGACGGTGCTTGGATTCAACTCGGTTTTCGGATTCGTCGCATGGGGTGAGCGAGGTGCGTGAAAGGTAAGGCCTTCTTTAGGGCCGTTTCCAATCAGCGAGTGCTTCGTTCCAGCTCAAGTTGAGGATTAGCCGCATGGCGTTAGCCACGGTTCGGTAGCAGCAACCGGGGCGAACGCTCAATCGGCTGATGAGTCGGACCCGAACATTTGGTCTAGACGGAGCACGAGTGCTTCGTCCAGATGACCCGACCGTTTGCAAAAAAACGCGGTAAGGGCAGCGACTTTACAGCCGAGCAATTGCATTTCCGAAGTGGTGAAAAGCGGCGGGCGACCAAAGACGGCGGCAAGCCAAGCAACTCTCTGCCGCACTGAGGGGCCCCAGGCACGGCACGATCGGTTGCCCCTTAAAGGCTTTTTTGGGGGGCTTGATGGCTCCAGTCGCTATATTCGGCCACTGATGGCGCTGGTATCTTGGTGAACTGGTATCCTAGAGAACACGTATCGTGAAAAAAGCTGATCAAGTTACTTGGTGTCCAACACCAGGGACTTTGAAACGCTTCAGCACGAGTGCTTGGTTGGAGTCGAAACCGTCGGTTTAGTTCATCGCCGACCGGCGTTCGCCTCGGTGACTGCAACGGAACCGTGGCTAACGCCATACGGCTAATCCTGAATTTAGATATTGGCGACGCACTGTGCTTCGTTTCGATTAAGAATTCAGGTTTGGTTCATCAGCCGTCGGGCGTTAGCCCCGGTTGCTGCAACCGAATCGTGGCGAACGCGAAACGGCTGATCCTGAATTCGAACTGGAACAAAGCACTAGGCGACCTGAACCCCCACGAGGAATACACACCAGATGTCGGTCGATACAGCCGGTAACTCGGCAGAAAATGAAGGAAACGGGCAGGGCGAACTTTCGGCCGCGGACGCATCACGGCTGAACGAGGCGAAGCAGCAGATCAGCGAGCAACTGTCTAAGGTGATCGTCGGCCAACAGGAAGTGATCGACGAGATCATGATCGGTTTGTTTAGCCGCGGCCACGTGCTACTCGAAGGCGTGCCCGGTTTGGCGAAAACGCTGATGATCAGCACGCTTGCTCAAACGATGGACCTGGCGTTCTCGCGAATACAATTCACGCCGGATTTGATGCCTGCCGACGTCACCGGAACGGAAATCATCGAAGAGGACCGCAACTCGGGGCACCGTGCCTTTCGGTTCATGGAAGGCCCTTTATTTGCCAACATCGTACTGGCGGACGAAATCAACCGGACGCCACCGAAGACGCAAGCGTCGCTTCTTGAGGCGATGCAAGAACGGCAGGTGACCGTGGGGCGAACCAGGCACCCGTTGCCGACTCCGTTTTTCGTGCTTGCGACACAAAACCCGATCGAACAGGAAGGGACCTATCCACTGCCGGAAGCGCAGCAAGACCGGTTCATGTTCAAAGTTTATGTCAAGTATCCGACGTTCGATGAAGAGTTCGAAGTTGCCCGGCGGACCACCGGGACAGACAGTGGTACCGTCAAAGCAGTCTTGAACGCAGACGAAATCATTCGTTTGCAAAACTTGGTTCGCAAGGTCCCCGTCAGCGATCACGTTGTGCGATTTGCGCTTTCGATTGTTCGACAAACGCGTGTCGGCGATGACGGCGTCCCCGACTTTGTCGACGAACTCGTCGGTTGGGGGGCTGGACCCCGCGCGGTTCAGTTCTTGATCCTCGGCGGCAAAGCACGAGCGCTATTGCAAGGCCGTTTTCACGTATCGATCGAAGACATTCAGCAACTGGCCAAGCCGGTTCTTCGTCACCGTATGGTCGTCAACTTCGCCGCCGAAAGCGATGGTGTGACCAGCGACGATGTGATCGACCGAATCGTTGCCGCGACCCCAACGACCGAAGACGAGCTATCACGAGATGCCCGATTCCAAAGAATTTTTGCGTCCTGAAGTAACGCAACGCATCCGGCGCATGGAACTGACGGCCCGACGCGTGGTCGAAGGCTTTTTGTCCGGCATGCACCGCAGTCCGTACTTCGGGCAATCGATCGAATTTCTGCAGCATCGTCAGTACCATCCCGGCGATGAGTTGCGGCATATCGACTGGAAGGTGTACGCGCGACAGGATCGGTTGCACATCAAGCAATACGAAGAAGAAACCAATCTTCGGTTGACGCTGTTGGTCGATCGCAGTGCCAGCATGGCCTACGGCGATGGGCAATCCAACAAGTTCGATTACTCGGCGTCGATTGCCGCGTCGCTCGCGTATTTGTCACTTCGTCAAAAAGACGCGTGCGGATTGATCACGTTTGACACCGAGATGCGGGAGTCGATCCCGGCAAAGAGCAATCAACAGCAATTGGCAAGGATTTTATCGCTGCTCGATCAAGTCGGTGCCGACGGCCGGACAGATTTAGTTCGTGTCGCAAAACAGGTCGGCCAAGCCATCCCACGACGTGGCCTGGTCGTGATTGTGTCAGATTTGCTGGGGATCGATTCGTTAGTCGAAGGCCTGCGAGTGCTGCGGTCACGCGGGCACGACGTTGCACTGTTTCATGTCCTGCATGATGACGAAATCGAGTTTCCTTTTAATGGGGCGACGCGTTTCGAAGGACTCGAAAGCGATGACATGCTCAACTGCAACCCGCGAGCCCTTCGCGAAGGCTACATGGCGGCGCTCGAAGAGTTTTTAAATAACACTCGTCGAGCCTGCGGACGGTTGTCGATCGATTACATCCAAGTTCGCACCAGTGAACCGCTCGACGCGTTGTTAGCGACTTTTCTGTCGCATCGTCTTTCGCTTCCCAAGTTGCGTCGGTAAGGAGGCCGGACGATGTTTTTGTATTCAGCGCTACTGGCCGGTTTCGCATTCGTCGCCGTGCCGCCGCTCGTCCATTTAATCAATATGTTGCGGCACCGACGGCAGCGTTGGGCGGCGATGGATTTTTTGTTGGCGAGTTACCGCAAACAGAAAAAATGGCTTCGTTTGCGGCAGTTATTGTTACTGCTCGCCCGCATTGCCGTCGCGGCGGTGTTGGTCGCAATGTTGTGTGGATGGACCGGTGGACGCCAACTGTTGGGTGTGCTTGGTGGCCAGACCACGCACCACATCGTAATCCTGGACGACAGTTACTCGATGGCCGATATTAGCAGTTCCGGCGACCGGTCAACTTACGATCGAGCCCTGGAAATGCTGACCCAGTTGACGCAGCGACTCGGCGGTAGCGACGGCAATCATCAATTGACCGTGATGCGAGCGAGTCGTGCCGCGCTGGCCGTACAAGCCGGAAACGAATCCGGTGACGTTGCCGCAGATATTTCGGCGCAAACAATCCTTAGTGACGGAGGACTGATCGCAAGGATTGTTGCCACCAGTGCGTCGGACATTCGTACCGACCTTGTCCCCGCGATCGACTTGGCCGCTCAATTGGCCGGCGGGATGGACGCCGACGAACAGTACCTCTATATCGCCAGCGACTTTCGGACGCGTGACTGGGCCGCGACGGAACGAATTGCCGAATCGCTTCGTGCCTTCGATACCGAAACCAAGATCCGCATGATCGATTGCGCGCTCCCGCCAGAAAGAAACTTGGCCGTCACCGCACTCGCGCCCGTTCAAGACGTTTGGGTTGCCGGGGTTCCGGTGGTGGTACGTGCAACCGTCAAGAACTATTCCGAAACGACGGTCAGCAACGTCTCGCTGGCGTGCCGAATCATCCGGTATGGCGATCAAGTCACCACAGTCGATCCGTCTCGCCAAGTGAGTGGATTAGCCGAGTCATTGCCCGGTTTGGTGATCGATTCGATCCCGGCGGGTGGTGAAATCACCAAAGCGTTTCAGGTCTACATCAGTGAAACCGGAACCCATGCGATCGAAGTTGAATTGCCGATCGATGCGTTGTCATCGGACAATCGCAGGGTGTGCACGTTGCCGCTATCCGATGTCGAACGCGTCCTCGTGATCGACGGGGATCCGGAAGAATCCGGCGCGTACACGGTCGCGGCGGTCTTGGATCCTGGCAGCCAAGTTCGCATCGGTGCGGTTCCCGATATAAAACCGCCGGCATTCTTGCGCAGTGCGACCAAGGAAATGCTGATGCCCTATCGCGCGATTTACTTGATCGATTTGCCCGAACTCACCGAAGCCGCCGGGATCGCGCTTGACGAGTATGTCCGCGCCGGCGGTGGTTTGGCTTGGTTCCTGGGAGATGACGTACGGGCCGAGACATATAATCGCGTCTTGCTTTCTCAGGGACGTCAGTTGTTACCTCGGTCGCTCGGTCAAGTCAGTGAACTTGAGGTCGGTGGTGACACCAAAACTGGCGATATCATGTTCGGCGATACTGATACGTTGCTCGATCCTCTTCGAGGGGCGGGGGATTCATCGCTATCATTGATCGGCGTCGAACGGAGTTGGACGCTGCTCGATAAGTCGTCGTCAGATGACGATGAACCACAAACTCGATTTCGAACGGTCCTCAAACGGCGTGATGAGTTACCCTTTGTCACCGAACACACCGTTGATGCTGGAACCGTCGTGACGATTTTTTCCGAACCCAGCCCGGAGTGGACCAATTGGCCGGGTGATCCGACCTTTGTCCCGTTCATGCTGTTGGCCAACGCCAAACTCTGGAGCGGCGCGTCCGCTTCGACGTCGCGGCAGATCACCGAATCTCTAGACCAAGCGTTTTCGACACGCGACTTCTTTCCGGAAGTCAAAGTTGCGCTCCCCAGCCAATCGCCGCCCCGAACGGTGATCGATATGACGGCGGAGATCGACGACGAAGCTGGTGATCGGGCCGGCATTTCAATCAACCCCACGGAGATGTTGATTTCAGGTAACGTCGGGATCGATGAATTTCTGCGGCCGGGAATTTACGAGTGGGGGTTAATGTCGACCGATGGGGTAAGTTCCGTCGTGCCAGTGGCGACCACCATCGCCGGCGGTGAAGGCGATTTGCAACGCGCCGAGGCTGCTGAAATTCGACAGGCGTTGCTTCCGATCGAAATCCAATTTTTGTCCAGTGATGATTGGCGTGACCAAAATCAGTATGCCGGGAACTCGACTTTTGGTTTGGCGATGCTCGCGCTACTTGGCATTCTGCTTGCCAGCGAACAAACCCTCGCCTACTTGGCCAGTTATCACGCCAAGGGGACCTCGCCGGTGCTGCGAGGGTCCGCTGGGATGGGGCGCTCGGTGAGCAGTTTTGGTTTGCATGCGACCGGTGCCGGTGCGTCCGCCGGTGCAGTGTCCGCCGGTGCAGCGGATCAGGGAGGGCCGAAGTCATGAACGAATCAGCCTCCAACCAAATCGTTTTCGAATTCGCGCGAGCCAGCTTGATCGACGGCTGGTGGTGGTGGGCGTTGTTGATCGCCTCGCTGGCATTGCTGATCGGAGGCTGTGTGCGGTTTTATCGTCGCGATACCGACGAACTTAGTGCGCCCGTCCGAACGACCTTGATTTTCTTGCGTTTGGTGACCGTCGTCGCGTTGATCTTTTTCTTTTTCGATCTTCAACGGCGGACGCAACGTGAAATCGTTCGCCCCAGTGAAGTCGTCGTGTTGGTCGATACAAGCCAGAGTATGTCGTTGGCGGAGTCGGACGAACCGGGAAGTGAAAGCCGGATCGCACGCGTGACCGATCTACTGGAAGAGAAGAAGTTAAGCGAGAAGCTTGGCGATCAGCACCGCGTCAGTGTGTATGCGTTTGGAGAAACGCCCGAACCGATCTTACTGGAAGCACGTGGATTAGATCAGCCGGCGACGATGTCAGCAGGCGAACCCGAGGAGGAAGGTGCGATTGCCGAAGGTTCCGCGTCCCGATCGATCTCGACCCCCGTGATGATTGGCCTATTGCTTGTCGGGGTGTCATTGCTGGCGGGGATGGCATCGCTCATCGTCGGTGCGTTCGGAAAAGTGAGCGGGTTCGGAAAGTCGGGGGGCACGGTGAATTCGGGCGGTTCACGATCTGATTCCATTTCCGCGGCAAGCCCGCTCGGTTGGCTGTTGCTTGTTTCTGCCGTAACGCTATTCGGCGGAATTATCGTGTCAGGCGGTGCCTACAGTGTTCGCACGGGGCAAACCTTTCGGTCAATGATCGGTTTGGCCGAGGGCGACAAATCCGCCGACTCGGAGGACGGTTCGGACACGGATGAGGCGGATCGGGAACTTCCCGAGTCGATTAAGGTCCTCGACTGGAGTGAAGCGATAGCCGCCTCGGCTTCGCAAAGCCGAATCAGCGACGCGATCGCAAGCGTCTTAGCTAGCCATGATCCAACCACATTGGCCGGGATTGTGTTGCTGACCGATGGTCAAAACAACGGCGGTACGAATGTCGCTTCGGCGATGTCGCTCGCCAAACGAAGCGAGATCGCCGTGTATCCGATCGGCTTGGGAAGCAGCGAACCGCCGACTAATATTCGGGTCGTTGATCTTGATGCACCCAAACGCGTTTATCCCGAAGATAAGTTTGCCGTTTCCGCGGTGCTGCAAGCCACCGGCGGTAAGCAAATCAAAGTCGACGTTCAGTTGCTCGACGCACTTGATCAATCCGGTGGTGATGACGAATCAAATCTTCCGACCGATGTCGTTGACACACAGAACGTGACGCTCGATGGCGACGGCGGGTTGATCGGGGTGAAGTTCGAACTCGAACCTGAATCGGTGGGCCGTCGACGACTGGCGATCCGTGTCGTCGCACCGCCGAACGATCAGAACGACCAAGACAACGTGCGTGATGCCCGCTATGAAGTCGTTACCAGAAAGTTACGTGTGATGGTAATCGCCGGTGGGCCGACGCGAGAGTATCGCTTTGTTCGCAACTTGCTGTTTCGCGAAAAGTCGATCCGGCTTGACGCTTGGTTGCAATCGGGACAACCCGGGATGAGCCAAGACGCCGACGCATTGTTGACGGAGTTTCCCAGCACCGCGGCGGAATTGTTCGAGTATGACGCGATCACGATGTTCGATCCCGACTGGACTCGTTTTTCCGCCGAGCAACTCGAACTACTCGACCGCTGGGTTTCGTCGCAAGCCGGCGGCATGATCATCGTCGGTGGTCCCGTCTATCATCCGCAATGGTTGCGTCTGCGTACCGATCCGCGCGTCGCACAGATTGCGGGCTTCTATCCGGTAACTTTTTCCAGCCGCGGTTTAATCTCTAGCGGTGGACGCGAAGGCGGTGAAGCGTCTTGGCCGATTGAGTTTACGGCTGAATCGCGGCGCGCGGAGTTTCTCTGGGTGACCGATCAGCCGGCCAGCAGTTTCGAAGCATGGGATTCGTTCGGTGGGGTTTACGATTATGTCGGAGTCCGCGCGGCCAAGCCGGTGGCAAAAGTCTATGGCTACTTCTCCGATCCCTCGACACGGATTTCCGAATCATTGCCGGTTTACTTGGCTAGCCAGTTTTACGGTGCCGGGCGGGTATTCTTTCAAGGCAGCGGAGAGATGTGGCGGATGCGCCGCGAAAGTGTTTCGTATTTTGACAGTTATTACACCAAGCTTGTCCGCTGGGTGAGCGAAGGACGATTGTTGCGGGACAGCAATCGTGGGCTGTTGTTGGTTGACAACCCACGCGCAATGGTCGGCGACACGATCGCAGTCCGAGCGGTGTTGACCGATGCACAATTCGAACCGCTGACCGTTAGTGAAGTCAAAGCGACGTTGCTGGTTCCCCAGGGGGCACCGCAAGAGATTCGATTGACGCCGGTCGAAGGCGAGGCCCGTCCGGGAACCTATTCGGGACGATTCGTCGTCCGGCAACCCGGCGACCATGAGCTGCAATTAACACTCGGTGATGCGCTCGAAGAAGTCGTCTTACGTCAAAACGTCGCCGTACGATTGCCCACCGTCGAACTCGAGCGGCCGCAACGAAATGACCGGTCCTTGGGCGAACTTGCTGATGCGACCGGTGGCGAATACTGGCGGCTCGAAACCCCAGCAGATCACCAATCGATCGTGGGAACCATCGTCGAAACGATTCGACCCCAGCCGCAATTGACCGTCTTGCCGGGCACTCCCGATAGTATTTTTACGCTGAGACGAAACGCGGTCTTGCTGTGGTTGATCGCCAGCATGTTGACCATGGAATGGGTGATCCGGAGACTACACCGACTGGCTTAGACAAACCCTATCACGTACGAGTTGACGGTTGAAATGCCGACAGCAATCGCCTGTATTCTTTCAGCTAGCGGCATTTACGATACGCTTTCCAAAGCGAGACAACAAACCAACGATGCTTGATCCCAAAGTCCAATCGCTACTCGATTCACTGCGCGGGCGGATTCGTCGCTACGTCATCTGGGATTCATTGTTGGCGATCGCCGCGATCGTGTTGGCAGCCTTTTGGATTGGCTTGCTGATCGACTACGTTCCCGTGACACTCGGCGGTGATGAAATGCCGCGTTCGGCTCGTAGTGTCCTATTGGTCGCCGTCGGATTCGTTGTCCTGCTGGTGACCACGCGTATGCTTCTGTCGCGTCTTAATCGCCCGCTACCGGACGACAGTCTGGCGTTGCTCGTCGAACGTCAGCATCAATCTCTTGGTGGCCGGCTTGTTACCGCGGTCCAACTTTCACAACCGGGACGGTCGGGCGACACACACTCTGCGGAACTATTGAAACGGGTTCGCGAAGAGGCGGCTGCTGAAATCGATCGCGTCGATCCGAAGCGAGTCTTTCGATCGGAGCCGTTGGTGAAGAAGGCGATGATTGTCGTCCCGCTGTTGTTGATGATGTTGGGGTTTGCGATCTTTAGTCCCTCGGCATTCGGCCGAGCCGCGGCACGGTTGACGTTACTTTCGGACGCCAAATGGCCGCGGCGAGCCAACTTGGAAATGGTTGGAATCGAGCTGCAAGCGATATCGGCAGCCGCTTCGGCGGACGAGCAAACGATCCGATTGGAGTTCGAAGAACAATCGATTCGGTTACCGATTGGAAGCAATCCGACGCTTCGTGTCCAAGCGAACGCAGAGGACTTCGAAGTCCCGACAGTTTGCACGCTGTACTATGAAACCGAAAGCGGGACGCGTGGCCAATCAAACTTTCGTCGCGTCGGACGCGTTCGTGATGGCTTTCAAGCGTTCGTCCTTGATGGCCCGCCGCTGAGTAACTTGGGGGAATCGTTTACGTTTTCAATCCAAGGGTTGGATGATCGATTGAACGATTTTCGTGTCGAAGCCGTCGCCCCGCCTGCGATCACGGAGATGAAAGTTCGTGTTCGGTATCCCGACTATTTGCGTCAATCTTCGACGACCGGCCAGACCGGTGAAATCGATTTCGAAACTGAGTACCAAGCCGGGCTACGAATTAGCGAAGGTAGCGACGTGATCCTCGAAGCTACAACGAGTGGTCCGATCGGAGCGGTCGATGCTTCCCTTGAATTTCAGGGCAAAGAGCATGACCCGGAGTCTATCGAGATCGCTGAGGATCGACGATCATTCCGCGTTCGATTGGATGATTTCCGCGACCCGACTGCCATTCGTCTGGTCCCCGCCGGCCCAGACGGGATCAGTGCTCAAGCCCCTTTTCGATACTTCGTTGGCGCGATCGTTGACGAACCGCCCAGCGTGAATCTAAAGATTGCCGGAATCCAAGCCGCGATCACTCCGATTGCCCTGCTCCCGCTCGAATGCGATGTCAAGGATGACTACGGCGTCTATTCGCTGACCGCCAACGTCGGCCGCACGAACGCTCAAACGGCAGAACAAGAGTCGCCGGAAGCAGATGCATCAGCAGCGGCGGAAGCCGATCGGAACCAGGAAGACAAACAATCGACATTGACGGTCGAAATGGACCCGGATCGTGACGGGCAGGCGAGCACGGAGATCGATCTCCGGGAATTGACGAACTCCGAAGTCATCGCGCCACTTGAGCCGGGTGACTCGATTAGTGTTTACGCAGAAGCCAAAGATGGTTTCAATTTAGATGGAACACATTTGACGACCAGCGAGATATTTCGATTGCAGGTCGTCACTCCGGAAGAATTGCTCACGCTGCTAGAGCGACGCGAGCTTGGGTTACGCACCCGATTGGAGCAGACGGTGACTGAAACGCAGGGACTTCGTGACCAACTGGCAAAATTCAAAGTCGAAGGCTTTGAATTTGACACCCCCACTGAAACGGACTCCGAAGCCGGAGCGAGCGGGGAGCAATCCCGGTCGCGACAACTGCAGATCCTACGCCTTCGCATCCAGCAGAGTGGTTTGCAAGCAAGTAAGACTTCGCAAGAACTGGTCGGAATCGCCGAGTCACTTGACGATTTGTTGCGCGAAATGACGAACAACCGTATCGATTCCAAAGACCGGCAGGAGCGCCTGGGGAGTGGGGTGCGCGATCCACTGCGGGCCGTCGTGGATGGTTCGATGCAGGATCTGATGGCGGCGATTGACGCGATTGAGTTGACCGCGGACTCTCCGGAAAAAGCAGCGAATAACACGGATAAATCGATCGCGGCGGCCGACAAAGTCCTGCTCGAATTGACGGCTGTCTTGGAAAAGATGCTGGATTTAGAGAGCTATAATGAACTTTTGGACTTAGTTCGTGGTTTAATTCAAGACCAGGAAGCCCTCCAAGAAGAAACGAAGGAACAACGCAAAAACGCGATCAAAAGCCTGTTTGATTAACGGCTCTGCGACCTGAGATCGCCGATGTCGGGTCGGGTAATACTCTGAGAATAACTACGGTTCACTGTTCGGCGTGAAAGACTGTTCGGCGAGAAAGACGGGAGAGTGGCGTCCACTGGGATGCGGTTTTTGAGCTTCCTGCGACGCGGCTTCGATTTTGCCCGGTACGAGCCCGAGCGGTAGACTTTTCCACGCGCGATGTGAACATTGACAAACGGCTAACGAACCAACCAATCCCATGTCATCCTACTTCCGATTCCTGACCGGCGCGTGCCTCCCCATCGCGATCTGCCTTTCTGGAATCCTGACCATCGGAGGATCGGCTTGGGCGCAGCAGACCGATTTAGCTTTGCGGCAAAACGGCGTCGCCGATCGTTATCAACGCTTGGAAGAATTGTTGCTGCGCCTGGCTGATGTCGAAGCGGCGGAGAATCCCGAGCGTGCAGCACTGTTGCGTCGTGCGGCCAAAGAGTCACGCGAAAAGTTTGTGCTGCAGCAACTACGGTCTGCAGGTGAATCGCTGCAGAATCAAAAGTATTCTGATGCGATCAACAACCAAGACACCGCCCGGAAAGGGCTCGCTGAGATTCTCAAGTTGCTGACCAGCGAGGATCGAGCCAATCGGATTCGCGATGAGAAAGAACGCATCGCCAAGATGATCAAGGACCTAAAGCGGATCGAACGCTCACAACGCAGCACCCGGGCCCGTACCGAAAACGGGGCCGATATGGAGCAATTGGGCGCCGAGCAGAAATCGATCGGAGATCGTAGCGATGACTTGAAGGACGAACTTTCCGAAGACGATCCATTTTCCGAATCGGAGCAAGACTCGTCCAAACCTGAGGAGAATGAAAGTTCGGCAGAGAAAGACGACGCCGAAAACAATCCCGCCGAGGGTAGTCAAAAGTCTGACGACGAATCTCCACCTTCCGAACCGATGCCTTCAGAGTCGCAAGAGAATTCTGGCGATCCGGCCGGAAGCGACAGTCAGGACGAAAAGGGAAAGCAAGGAGAAAGCGGAGAGAAGTCTGATTCTGAGACGCAAGGCAAGAAAAAAGACCAAGAGAAGGGCGGAGAACAAGACGGGGCGGAGAAGTCTAGCGAATCTTCCGAATCCGAGCAGGGGCAGCAAGGAGAGCAAGGGCAACAAGGAGAGCAAGGGCAGAGCGAATCGCAACCTTCGCCGCCCCAGTCTCCCCAGCAATCCGCGGAGCAGAAGTTGCAAGATGCGATCGAGAAGATGCGTCAGGCGGAGGAGGAACTCGAGAAGGCAAAGCGCGACGAAGCTGTCGAAAATCAAATTGCCGCCGAGGAAAATTTGCGTCAGGCGATCGACCAGTTAGAGCAGATTTTGCGTCAGCTTCGCGAAGAAGAGATGCAGCGGGAACTTGCTCGGTTGGAAAGTCGTCTAAAAAAGATGGCCGCAATGCAAGCGGCATTGCTTGAAGATACAGCCCAGCTTGCCGAAACCCCCACGTCGCAACGCAATCGCCAGACGGACTTGCGAGCCGGAGATCTGTCGTTTGAGCAGAAGAAAATCACCGTCGAAGCTGACCGAGCGATGCTGCTTCTTCGCGAAGAAGGCTCAAGCGTCGCCTTCCCCGAAGTGGTCGAGCAGATTCGCAACGACAGCGACAGGATTGCTCAACGATTAGGCAAGTCCCAGATCGATGCCGTCACACAAGGCATTCAACAAGATGTCCTAGCCGCGATCGAAGAAATGATTGAAGCGTTGCAGCAGGCGCAGCGTGACCTTGAGAAACAAAAACAACAAGAAGCAGAATCGGGAAAACAACAGGCCGGACAACCGGGCGAACAGCCGTTGGTGGGGGCAATTTCCGAACTAAAACTCATCCGTACCATGGAAAAGCGGATCAAATCCACGACACAGCGGTATGCCGGGCTTCTACAATCAGATGACGCTTCGGCACAAGACTTGCTGCCGATGTTGAAGAATTTGTCGGAACGGCAAGAACGGTTGTACAAAATCACACGCGACTTGCTGATGAGGCGCAACCAATAGTCGACTCCAACCACGGCGGACTTATTGTGAATCAACGACACGCGACCGCAGCGTCGCACGCAGCAGACCCTCGATCCGAGTCTCATTCGGCGGTCTTGGCCTTCGCCCTCTGGTTGTTCTTGATCATGTGCGTCCTGCTGACCACCCGGGTTTCGGCAGACGAAGCCCTTCAGAACGAAAAGGCCTGGTCGGCGCTTAACCACGATCAAATGGCGTCAATGCTGCGCCAGTCGCTTGATGAATACGGAATTGTGCCATCGGTCGTCGATCAGACGTCCTCACAGTTCGCTGTTGACCTCGGTCAGCAAGGTCTTGACCCAATGGATGCGTTTGTTTCGTCCATCGCTGGGTTAAATGACGCTGTCAAAACGATCTTGGATTTATCAAGTGCCGATCCAATCGCGGCGGCCGCGAGCATCGATCCTTCGGCACCGCATTACGCCGAAATTGAATCGCTCCCTAAGCCAATTCGCATGACCGTGCGAACTTGGCTTGGCCGATCACTCGTCCGAGGACGTTTGTACGACGAGGCACTTCCCGTGATCGCCGAAGTCGATGCCTCGGAAACGATTGATCCGGCAAGTTCGTTGTTTTATCGCGCCGCTTGCTACCACGCCTTGCTGATGAAGAAGGAAGCCCTCGCCGACTTGCGACAGCTGCTCGAAAACGAGGATGACTGCCCCGTTCGATTTTCGAGGCTTGCGAAGATGATGGTCGCCGACATTAAGCCTTTAAAAGAAGACTCGTTAGACGAGATTGCCCGTCTAATGACCGACGTATCGCGGCGTTTGGATTTGGGACGCAGTGACGACAAGGTCGAAGGTCAGGAGCAAAAAATCATCGATAAGCTGACTAAGTTGATCGACAAGCTTGAAGAGCAACAACAACAGCAGCAGCAACAACAGCAACAACAAAGCAGTGGTGGGGCTGGTGGATCCCAAGGCGGGCAGGAAACCCCGATGGATGACAGTCGTATTGCCGGTGCGAATGGGAACGGCAACGTCAAAAAGAAAGATCTCGATCAAGATCCCGGCTGGGGAAATTTACCGCCTGCCGAGCGGAAAGAGGCATTGCAGAAAATCAGTCGCGATCTTCCAACGCATTATCGGGACGCGATCGAAGCTTACTTTCGCAAGCGAGCCGTCCAGAACTGATTTGACGCTTTGCGAAACAGTGTGGGGCAAACGCTGCTAGTGTTTCATCAAGACTCACTGTTCGAGTTTGGCTCGTCAACGTACGGGCGTCAGCCCCGTTTACTGCACCGAAACCGCGGCGAACGCGACGCGGATAATTCTAATTTCAAAGGTTGACGAAGCCCTGTTCATTATTGATGGCCTCGGATCACCGCCATCCTGATTCGATGTGGTACTGGGCAAAGTCTACGGTGACTTTATACTGCCGGGATGAACCGCCGCAGAAAAAATAGAATCACCGATCCGCGAAGCATCTTGGGCGGAGACGAATCCGCTCAGGGGGCAGCTAACCGCCCTAAAAAACCACAAAAACGCCGTCC
Organism: Roseiconus lacunae; assembly: GCF_008312935.1. Classification (NCBI taxonomy): domain Bacteria; kingdom Pseudomonadati; phylum Planctomycetota; class Planctomycetia; order Pirellulales; family Pirellulaceae; genus Roseiconus; species Roseiconus lacunae. The sequence continues at coordinate 51,517 of NZ_VSZO01000015.1, forward strand.
GGTCAAACTGAGGATCATCGGTGGGAAGATGCGGGGGCGGACCGTCGTGTATCACGGTGCCGAATTCACACGGCCGATGAAGGACAGTGTTCGCGAGAACCTGTTCAACATTCTTGGCATGCGGGTCCGTGGCAGTGACGTGATCGATCTTTTCGCCGGAACCGGTGCGGTCACGTTCGAGTCGCTCAGCCGTGGGGCGAGTTCTGCGATCGCGATCGAGAAAAGCCGACACGCCGTGAACTTCCTGAAAACCACCGCCGAGACGTTGGATGTCACCGATGCCTTGCGGATCATTCAATCGGACACGTTTCGAATCGCAGCAAGTTTACTCGGACCTCCTGCCGCCGATGCACCTTTATCGGACACCGGTCGAGTTGTGTTTTTTTGTCCGCCCTACGAAATGTGGGAATCACGAAACGAAGAATTGGCTTCGTTGATTCGGATGGCGATCGACCATTCCCCTCCCGGTAGCGTGATCGTCGCCGAAACGGACAAGCACCAAGACGAGTCACTGCTGCCGGCGGTCGATTGGGATCATCGCGTCTATGGCGGCACGCGAATTTCCGTTTATGAACCGGAGATGGTCTGTGGGCTACGCTAGGCCGCCGATCGCATGCGTTGGACGAAGTTCAGGATTTCGGCGACCGCTTGATAAAGCTCGAACGGAATCGCCTTGCCGATATCGACGTTTTTGTAGAGGAAGCGAGCGACCGGTTTTCGCTCGACGACCGCAACACCGTTTTCTTTCGCGATCTTGATGATCTTTTTCGCCAGGTGATCGGCTCCTTTGGCAACGACGATCGGTGCGTCCATTGACATTCGGTCGTATTGCAGCGCGACCGCAAAGTGAGTCGGGTTGGTGATCACAACAGAAGCCTTCGGTACGTCCGACAGCATCCGTTTTCGACTCATCTCGGCCTGCAGTTGTTTCAACCGGGCGCGAACCATGGGGTCGCCTTCCGTTTGTTTCTGTTCGTCCTTGAGGTCCTGCCGGCTCATCTTCATATCCTGCAGGTGTTTCCACTTTTGAAAGCCAAGATCAGCGAGTGAAATCACCGTGATCGTCGCAGCGATTGCTAACGACGTGTGAATGAGTAGCGAGCCTAGGTAGCCCAACATTTCTGCCGACGTGCTAAGTCCGGACGAGGCGATGTCACCGATACGTCCCCAACCGACGAAGACCGCGATACAAATGATGACCGTTGACTTGGCGATCGCGAGAGCCCCTCGGACCACACTTCGGATCGAAAATATCTTTTTGAATCCCTGGACCACACTCATTTTGTCAACCTTTAGCTCCAACGGTTTGGTGCTCAGGTTGAAACTCGTTTGTAGCAGTCCGGTGACAGCGGCAACGACACCGACCGGGATGATCAACATCAGTACGGCTGCGCCGACCTGGAAGGTTTCGTCGATGACCACACGAACGATTTGACGCGGGTCAAGTAGGACGAGGTCGAACGAAGTCAGCCGGCGGGATATCGATTCACAAATTGTGCCGACAAACCAAGTCCCGCCAAACCAAAAGAATCCCGTGCAGATCGCCAGCATCACGGCGCTAACGAACTCGGAACTAAAACCAATTTGACCTTCCTCGCGCGCCTTGCGCAGGCGCTGCGGGGTGGCGTCCTCGGTCCTCTGATCTTTGTCCTGCCCCTGTTCGGCCATCGATCAACCCTATCCGGCTAACAGGCTAAGGATCGATTCGATGTCTTCTTGAACGCGGAACAAGTACATCTGCATCGCGCCAAAGATGATCGGACTAAATACGAAGAGCAGCAGTACGCCGAAACCGACTCTTAGTGGCATCCCGACCGAGAACAGATTCAGCGAGGGAGCGGCGCGATTAAGAAACGCGAGAACCAACGTGACCATCATCAGCATCACCAATACCGGGGCGATGATCAGCAGGCCGTAATCATCGGAGTTGCTGAACGCGGCGATGATCGCTTCGGTGGGCAACGTCATCATTCCGACGCGAGTCAGCACATAATGAAATGAAAAATGAAGTGTCAGGATGATGAAGTGGTGCAGATTGAGTGCAAAGAAGACCAAGATGGAAAACGATTCGAAAACTCGGGAAACAAGCGTGGAAGAATCTTGACTGCTGGGATCACTGATCGACGCTAGCGACAAACCAAGTTCCTGGGCGATGTACGAGCCGGCGATTTTTGCCGGCCAAAAGAACAGTCCCAGTAGCAGGCTCAGCAGCATTCCCGTGAAGACTTCCTTCACGAGCAAAAATGTGAAAATCCAACCGCCGATATCGGTTAGTTCCGTCGCCGGGATAACCGACTTGGCATCCGCCAACCAGAAAATCGATAGCGACGCAGCCAAACCCACTTTGACCTGAGCGGGAAGTTGTCGTTTGGTAAACAGCGGAAAGAATGCAACAAAGACCGACACACGCGCCATCACCAACAGGAATAGGGCGATATCGTCAGTCATCGGATTAGATCAACCATCTGCGTGATCATGCCGGCCGTATAGTTTTGCAAAGTCTGCAGGTACCACGTCGCGAGAAACATTAAGACGAATACAACTGCGATGATTCGTGGGGCAAACGAAAGCGTTTGCTCTTGAATGCTGGTAACCGTCTGACCGATGCTGATCAGCAGCCCAACGATCAGACTGACCGCGACGACAGGGGTGGTCAGCAGCAAAGCCAACGCAAAAAATTCACGCCCGATAAAGACAGCGTCTTCAATTTCCATGACAGGTCCCGTCCGTGGTGCTTGTCCGAAGTATTGGTGACCGAAGTCACAGGCTTAGCTATTTTCCTAACGCATCGATCAATTGGTCAACAAGAACAGGGTCGTTCATCGCGGCCAGAATCTTCGACTTCTGACGATCAGGCATTTTCTGCAGCAGTGATGCCGCGAAACTGATTTTTCCACTGTTGGCAAATTCACGTAGGTAGTTCGCGGCCTGTTCTGGGGCAAGGTTCGAAAACCAACTCTTAACGTCATTGACGCGATCATCAACTTCCGGTGCGGCGTCTTTGGTCGAAGTCGCTGCTTTTGCTTGAGCTTTTTCGATCGCCGCTTTTTGTTCGTCCAGTGACGCGAGTGAACCGGCGACTTCGTTCTTGAGTTGTTCGAGCACGGCAATTTTCGTTTCAATCCCGTCGCTGAATGCCTTGAGTTCGTCCTGCTCGGTGGACAGGTCATCGAACATCAGCTTGACTCGCATTTCGTCACGTTTCACTTTCTGCTCGCGTTCTGCAAGTTCCTGTTCCATCCGCTTGATCGAGTCGCTCATCTGAAGAACGGCTTCGACCGAAACGTTGGCGTCGGGCCGAAAAGAAACCGGCATCGGGTCACCGGTATCCTCGGCAACCATTTCAACGTCATCCGGTGTCGGTTCGGTCAATTCACTTGGATCCTCTGGCGGTTCGGCCGGATCGGATTTCAAGAACATGTGAGTTGCCCCGGCGGACAACCCAAAAATGATGACGCATGTCAGCATCGCAGCGATGATCGCTTTCATCGTTTACCCCTCTGCAAAATCTCGGATGGCGTTTTCGTCAGCCAGCGTGAATTGTTCCGCCTGTTGTTCCGTCTTGACCGCCAGTTGTAGCTGGTCGACCAGGATCTCCAGGCCTCGCACTCGAGTGCGTTGTCCGAGGACTTCGGATTGCAATTCGTCGCGTTGTTGCTGAAGTTCTTGTTTGTGTGATTGTTGTTGCTGAATTGATTCGTCCAGGCCTTCAATCCAAACGTGTGTCTGAGTCAATTGTTCAAGGCTAGGGTGCCGACTTGCGAGCATGGTTTCGTGGTCACGCTGCCGAATCAGTTGTTTGATTTGTTCGACACAGGACTGGATCTGCGTGTCGATTTGATTGCGTTTGCCGATCAACGCATTGAGCCGGTTTTCTTCGACACTGCAAATGCGCCGCGTGCGTTTCAGACGCTGCTGCACGCTCATGCCGCTGGCCTCGCGATCATCTGATTCAGTCGAGCCAATTCGGCGGTGGTCCGCTGAAGGTCGCTCGGTTCATTCATCCCCTGTCGCAAGAATCGAATCACCTCGGGATGAACTTCGATCGCTCGATCGGACTCCGGCATCGATCCTTTTTGATAAGCGCCGATTTGAATCAAGTCTTCGACTTCGGAGTATTTGGCCAGTACACGGCGGACGGCGCCTGCGTAGTCGCGATGATCGGGTGTGGTGACTTCTCCGAACAGTCGGCTAGCACTGGAGAGTACATTGATTGCGGGATAGTGGTTTTGGTGGGCAAGTTTGCGATCGAGCACGATATGACCGTCCAAGATCGATCGAGCCGCATCGGCGACCGGTTCATTCATGTCATCGCCATCGACCAGAATCGTCAGCAACCCCGTAATCACGCCGCGATCGCTGGTCCCAAGTTGTTCCAGCAAACGGGCCATCTTTTGAAACACACTGGGCGTATAACCGCGCGAGGTAGGTGGCTCACCAAGTAATAGTCCCAATTCGCGCTGGGCATGCGCCAACCGGGTCAGCGAATCCAACATGAACAAGACGTTCATGCCTTGCATGCGGAACCAGTTGGCAATTGCGACCGCCGATTCACTGGCCCGAATTCGGGCCAACGGTGGTTGATCGGATGTCGAAACGATGACGATCGAACGTTTCAACCCTTCTGGTCCGAGCGTATCTTCGATAAACGGTCGAACTTCACGACCACGTTCGCCGATCATCGCGACGACGTTGATGTCACAAAGGGCATGCTTGGCGATCTCACCCAGCAGGGTGCTTTTGCCAACACCGCTACCGGCGAACAGTCCCACACGTTGACCTTGCCCCATCGTCAGCATCCCATCGATGGATCGAATGCCGGTGACAAACGGTTTACGAATCAGTGGTCGCGTCAACGGATCGGGCGATTCAAAATGTAAGTCGGCGAACTCTTCGCAATGAATCGGACCGCGCGAATCGATCGGATTTCCTAACGCGTCAATGACTCGCCCTAGAAGCTCTTGGCCGACCGGGATCTCCAATCGACGTCGGGTCGACACGACCACATTCCCACGCTGAAAATTAACTCCGGCGCTATACGGCATCAATTGGGCTTTGTCATCAGTGAATCCGATGACTTCGGCGAGTACACGTTGGTTGTTCGAAGTCAGGATCTCGACCATTTCGCCGACCGCGGCGTCGATCGTCGCGCACATGCGGCCTTCGACACTTTGCAGTCGCCCGGTCGTCCGGATCCATTCATTCGGTGAAAGCAGCGAGGTACTCACCGATCACCTCCCGCTTGCTGGCGTAGTCGCAAGCTGGCCGCATCCAAGTAAGCGTCAAGCGATGCGAGTAATCCCTTGCCGTCGATTTCTACCCGGCAGTCACCGGCCGCAACGGTCGCGTCGGGAACGATTTCGACGGCGTCGTTTTGTGCAATCAGATCATTCTCGGCAAGCGATTTGATCACCGAGGGATGGACAAAGATTGTCGCATCTTTTGATTCTTGCAGTTCACCGAGCAAGGTTTCGGTGAAATGCTTGACGCGTTTGTCTAGCAGTTCGTTTTCTTCGCCTAGAGCTTCGCGAGCGATCTGGCATGCCGTCGCAATCAGCTTGTTTGTCATCGTTGCAAACTGTTGCTGACGGTCTTCGCGGATGGTTTCGATAGCCGCGGTGACGGCGTTGATCGCCTCGGCGAGTTCTGCTTTACCGTTGTCAACCGACGTCGTCGTTTGTTGCGTGACGCGTCCGTGTGAAGTCGAGACGTTGGCGAGGTTGTTCGGAAATGGAATCTGAATGACGGCCATTTTTAATCGATGCTTACCTCCCCGGCTTCGCACAGTGTGCCCAAGGTCTTGGCGACGGCGCTTCGTGCTTCTTCGATTTCCTCTGCGGGGGCGTTAGCTTTGAACTCGATTTCTTCTTGCAACGCTTCTTTGGCTCGTTTGGACATGTTCGACAGAACTTTCTCCAACAATTCCGGTTCGACGTCCTGAAGTGCAAGGACCAGTTGATCGGTTTGGCATTGGCCAAGCAACTTCTGCATGTCTCGGTCGCTCAAACGGTTCAAATCGTCGAAACGATAGAGCAAATTGCGCACTGACTCGGAAAGCGCCTTGTCGCGTTTTTGCAATTCATCCAACATCGGGCCACGCAGGGATCTTGGGAGAGACCGCATCATGTTGGCCATCTTTTGCGACGATTCGACTTCGATCTCGCGTTCTTCAACGCTGAGTGCCAATTCGAGCGTCTTTGCAAAGATCCGCTGTTGGATCATCAAGGTGACTTTTGAGGGGCGAGCGAGTTCCAGGAAGACCTTGGGGCGAATCAGTTCGGGTAGAAACTCGAGTGTCTTCGCCGCATGTTCGTTGGCAAGCTTACGAAGTACGATTGCGGCCGCAGTCGGATGCTCGTCCTTGAGCGCATGGGCGACTTGATAGGGGTGCATCTGATTCAGGTCGCGAATCACATCGCCAGTGAGGCGGGGTTTTTCAAACTTTTTGATCGGTTCGAGTTCGACGTCGAACGTTTCCTCGGCGATTTGAAAAATTCGTGGCCCATCCTCATCATCGTCCTCACCGTCGGCCGCCTGCGGTTGGTTCTGCAGCGCCATTCGAAAGTAGTTTTCGAAGTCCTCGACGACCAAGTCGATCTCGTCTTGCTCGGGAGGATACTCACGAAAATCTTCGAGGGCTTGGTCGACCTCGGCGCGCGCCGAAGCGGGGATGCCCTCACGGGCCATCTGTGTCGCTTCGTCACCCATCAGGTACAGCAGAAGCGCCAGGCGTTCTTGTCGCGTTAGCATTGTTTTCATCGCGGCAACCTCGCTCCGCTAATTAAGCGGCGTTCTGCTTTCCAGAATCTTTTGCCCCATCGGCGCCCGACCATGCTTTGACGACCTGTGCGAACACTTCCGGATTCTCTTTGATCAATCGCGACAGCTCGCCAACACTTTCGCTGCTACCGGCGCCGATTTGCCCCTCCCCACGCATCCCGCGAGGATTGCTGCTTGGCCCAAACTTTCGCAGCAACATTAGACCTAGCACAAAGGCCAAAAGCGCGGCAATTGCAAGCGATGCCTTTTCGACAATTGAGGTAATCTTCGTCCAGTCAAACGAACTGACCGGTTCAGCCGGAGTGAGCAGTGGCTCCGAAAACGGAACGACGTTGACCGAGATCGTGTCCGTTTCATCGCGAAAGCCAACGGCGTTCTTCACCGTCTCGTTGACCATTTCAGCAAGATTGGGCATCAGCGATCCATCTTCGAGTTTGATGGTGTCGGCTTCCGAATTGACCAGCACGCTCACCGAGAGCAAGTTGCGGATCGGAGTCGAGTTTGCGGAGGTTTCTTCGGTAATTGGCACAAGATAGGTAGTCTTGATGTTCTCGGTCGTACTCTCCATGCCACTTTTGGTGTTGGTCCCAGCGGTGGCGTTTAGATTCGATGCGACTCCGGCGGCGCCGACCGGTGCCGGCTGAACGTTTTTGGTCGTTTCAGAGATCAAGTCTTCCTGGCTGGGCACCGCCCCTTCACGATCATAGCTCGTGATCTTCTTGGAACCCTGGGTGAACGTCATGTCCAGGCTGACTTGCACGCTGGCGTTGCCGTAGCCGAGGAACTTGAGGAGCTGTGCCTCTGCTTTCTGTGCTAGCTTTCGTTCGGCCTGGGCGATGTATTCAACTTGGCTCGCGATTTGACCTGTTTCTTCGTCCGGAATCGTGTAGCTACGTCCGTCCAGGTCTGTGATTTGAACGCCTTCGGGAGACAGATCCTCGACCGCATAGGCGACGAATGAGGCGATCGAGGACGCTTGCTGGTCGGTCAATTGGCTTCCGTCGCGCAGTGTCAATAAAACGCTGGCCGAGGGTGCCGACGTCTCGCGTTCGAACGGGCCTTTGTCGGGAACGTTCAGATGGACATCGGCGTGCTCGACGATCGCGATTTTTTCGATTGTGGCCGCGAGGCTCCTTTGTTTTTGGACGCGGGCTTGGATGGCGCGTTCTTTCGGACTGCTGAGCGCGCTACCGAACATTGTTCCGGTTTCCTCGCTCGTACCGGCGACACCGTTCGATCGAGCGAGCAAACGAGCTTTCGCGAAATCACGTTTGTCGACCAGCAGGTTTCCGCCGGCGCCGGAGAGTTGATAGGCGATGCCGGCCTTATCGAGTGCGTCGATCACACGGTCCATTTTGTCACTGTCCTCCTGGCTTACGAGGGTGACAAAATTCGGCTGGACGGACCAGTAGCCGACGCCACCGATGGTGACGGCGCAGAGGACGGCCAAAAGCAGAATTCCCACGCGAGCGGCGGGAGAACTCTGGTGCCAAATGGACAACAGTGAGTCGATGTAGGGTTGGATGACGTTCAAGGTTCGTCAGTTCGTGTTCGCGTGGGGAGGAACAGTCTGGATGGTGAAGACGTCAAATAGCCGTCGGGCAGCGTCCGTCTTTGGCATTGGCTCGGTTGATTTCAGTTCTACCGTGGCAAATCCGCGGTCGAAGTTGAAAGCAATCGGTTGCGAAGCACTAGAACTGCATCCGCATCAGTTCGTCGTACGATTCGATGATTTGATTTCGGACTTCCATGAAGACTTGGAAGGACATTTCTGCTTTCACGACTTCCATCACGACCTGTTGGACGTCTTCGGTTTTTCCGCTGACGAGGCTATCGATCGCCTGCTCACTGCGGAGTTGGTCGTCGTTGGCCTGGGCCATGAGGTCGAGAAAGATGTTGCGATCGCCGCCCTGTTCGGAAGGCGGCGTGGCGTTAATCGCCTGAGCGGGTTTGCTAAAGCCCGGTGACTGAACATTGACCGATGCGACAGGTGGCAAAGCAGACATCACTGGCCTCCTTGAAGAAGCGTTAGGGTTTGTTCGACCATTTCTTTAAACACACTGATGGCTTTGGTATTCGCTTCGTAGGAGCGACTGGCGGTGATCAAGTCCACCATTTCTTCGGGGATCTTGACGTTGGACAAACGCACGAACCCTTCCGCGTCGGCGTGCGGGTGGGACGGGTTGTAAATCGTGGGAAAGTCGGTGCCATCGGGTTGCACTCCCACGACCTGAACGCCATGCATGGACGCGGCGGACTTAGGGTCCTCTGTCGGATCCGCTCCGGCGGCAAAGACGACCGCTTGGCGGCGATAGGGATCGCCGTTCTCGGTCATCGTGGTCGAGGCGTTGGCGAGGTTGTTCGCCGTGACTTCCATCCGGAAGCGTTCGGCGGCTAAGCCGGAAGCCGCAATATCGATCGTAGGAAAGTTGACCATGTCGGGAAATCCTTAACCTGAAATGGCACGTCTCATCGTGGTGATTCTGGACGCAAGCAACTGAGAGTAAGTCTGAAATGCGAGCGCATTTTTCTTCAGTTGTGCGACCTCCTGTTCCAAGTTCACGTTGTTGCCGTCAAGACGTTCTGTCAGTCCTTCGGGCAATTCGACGGGAAGTTCTGGGTCTCGATCGGTGACGTTCTCTTGCGAGGCCGCCTGCGACTGTTCGAGCATCTTTTGAAAGTCAAGCCGCTTGGTCTGATAGCCCGGCGTGTTGACGTTCGCGATGTTTTGGCTGACGACGCGATGGTTCTTCTCGGTCGCATCAACGGCGGAGCCAAGTAAATCGATTTGGTAAAATATTCCGTTCATGCCAGTTGTATCGGCTTGAGGAACTGTGACCATTAAGGACAACTTTCCGTCAAATCATGTGAAACGCCGTGTTTGAGCGATGTTGGCGTGAGGGTGTTCCCTCAATTGCCTCATCACGGCCTTCCTTCACAGGGATCTTTTAGTCGATCCCTATCGATGAACTAAGAATCGAAAGAGGGCTCGTTGCGAGAGCGAATGCGGACCGGCGACGGTGATCGCGTTCACCTTCCATTACTCTGGCAACATCGTGGATCCGCACGGGTGGGTGCGTTTCTTGTCGGCCCTTGATCTTAGATTTGATCGAACCCAATTCCACGGTTGCGGCTGGCCGCAAGAAACGATTCTGACATTATGGACATAGCGACAATCATTGGATTGATCCTCGGCGGGGGATTGATCCTGACAGCGATTGCACTCGGGGGCGGAGGTCTCACTCCGTTTATTGATGTCCCCAGCGGGATGATCGTGTTCGGCGGGGCGATCGCCGCGTCACTGATCAACTTTCCCTTGAAGATGAATCTGGGGGCGTTTTCGGTCATCCTGAAAACGTTCATGTTCAAGTTGCCTTCGCCACAAGACACGATCGGTCAATTCAAAAAGTTTGCCGAAGTCGTGCGAAAGGATGGGCTGCTGGCGCTCGAAGAACAAGCCGCCGCGGTTACCGACGACTACATGAAGCGTGGATTAGAATCGCTGATCAGTGGTGTGGCGGCGGAGGATGTCGCGCGATCGCTTGAGATTGAATTGTCTTACATCGAACAACGCCACGTTGCCGGTAAGAAAATTGTCGATTCCGCCGGAGCGGCCGCTCCCGCTTTCGGAATGATCGGGACCCTCATCGGTTTGGTTCAGATGCTTCGGTCGCTCGATGATCCCAGCCAGATCGGTGGCGGTATGGCAGTCGCGTTGTTAACGACACTCTATGGAGCGTTGGTTGCAAACGTTGTCTGTATTCCCTTGGCCGGAAAGTTGGAAGCACGTAATCAAGAAGAATCCATGATCCGCGAATTGATGATTTGCGGGATCACGCTTTTAGGCGAAGGCGAGAGCCCGCGTGTTGTCGAAGAGAAACTGCTCAGCTTCCTTTCTCCGAAAACGCGAAAATCAATCGTAAAGGCATAGTCTGATGCCCAAGGATGCACCCGCCGATCCGCCGGAAGATATCCCCGCGTGGTTCATGACATACAGCGACGTGATCACGCTGTTGATGACGTTCTTTATCTTGCTGTTGACCTTTGCGACCACCGAGCCGGAACGGTTCGAAAAGGTCACCGTGAGCGTATTCGGTCGTGCAGGTGCCACGGGGGTTGCCGGTCACAAACATGACAAGCTCGACCGCGATTCCTGGACGACAAGGATTCGCCCCCGTGCCGCTCGAATCGCGTTGCAAGGAAGCGAAATGCCGCCGATCGAAAAGGAAATGGCAAGTGCCGCGGTCGGTAAAGGTCTCGAAGGGCTTTCCGAAGAAGAGTCCAAACGTGATGTGATGAAGACGTTTGCGTTTGAGTTACCGATCAAGAAAATGGTCGGCTCGGATATGAAGGTGAATCGACAAGGCGCACAAGCGGCCGCGAAGCTTTCTGCGCAATTGCGATCGCTCAGCATTCATTGCGTCTTGGAAGTCTCCGATCCAAAACTTCAGGATCGTGTGTGCGCTTTCGCCGACTATCTCTATCACGTGGAGAAAGCCCGACCGGGACAAATCGGCACTGCCCTCACTGAGAAGGTTACGACCGACATGGTGCGGATCGTCATCGAGCAATACGAGAGTGGCCGATGAGCAAACGAAAGAAGCTTGAGCCCAGTGTTCCGAGCAAGGCCTATCTCGTTTCCTTTGGTGACACGATGACGGCACTGCTTGCGTTCTTCATCGTTCTCAACTCGCTGGCAAAAGAACAGACCGGCGCGAACATGTATTCTGGAACGGGGTCGTTCGTCAATGCGTTCACCAGTGCGGGAACACCGGGGAAAATGTCCGGTGATCGATCTTCAGAGATGATCCAACAAGAGTCTCAAAAGCCGTTGTACGCGCTTCAGGAAAACTTGCACAAGAATGAAAAGCAAGAGGACGTTGGTCCGGATGAGAGCAACAACCATGAACGAGTCATCGATCGTGACCGGGAGCAGTTTCAGAAGTTTTTGAAAGAACTCGAGGAGCAACTTGATTTACGGACCTTGCCGCAGATCGAAGATCAAGTTGTCTTTGACTCCTTTCAACCGCCGGACCCAAAGACCGGTAAAATCAGCCGTCACGCGACGCAGCTAATTTCCGAAACCTTGTCAAAAATGCGTGATGAAAACATGGTGATGGAGATCGTCGTTTGGGCGGACATGCCAAAGGCCTCAGCACTGAAACGGACTTTGGAGAAGTCAACCAAACTACGAAACGAAGTCGAGTCGTCCTTTTGGATGAACCAATCGACCCGTTCTCGCATCAAATACCGCGTGAAGCCCTGGTTGTTCGCCGATGCGAAACGCCCACAGATGTCGATCATCCTGGGACGCCAAGCGTCGCCGGCTGCTCCGTAGCGAAGCAACCTCTTTGCGACATCATCCTTCGTCGCCGATACGAATCTTAATTATGAATCGATCGGCGCGCTAAACGTGCTGCCACGTTTGAGTTGATGACCTCGTAGCCATTGCTCACCGCTCATTTGGTTCTTCCCCGCCGGACGGATTTCGTCGAGTCGCAAAAGTCCGTCTCCGCAGCAAACGATCAATTCCTGATCGCCGGTGACTTGTCCCGGTTGAAGTTCCGCGACATCTCCTTCGACCGGACTGACTCGCAGGACGGCGATCCGTTGAGGCGGTTTACCTTGGCGAAGTTGGATCTCGGTGTAAGCAATCGGCCAGGGCTGCATCCCACGGACGTGGCAGTCAATCTTGCTGCGATCCCATCCCCAATCGATGTGTGCTTCACGTTTGTGCAGACGCGGTGCTCGGGTCACCTTTGTGGCATCTTGGGTTTCTCCGATCGCAGTTTCTCCGTCCCAATGCCGCAGGGTTTCGATCGAATCGACAACCAGGTCGACCCCAAGGCTCGAAAGGCGTTCTTCGAGTTCTCCCGACGTTTCATCAGGTTGAATCTCAGTCGTCGCTTTGGCGAGAATCGGACCTCCGTCAAGACGTGGCGTCATGTGAATCACGCTCACTCCCGTTATGGGGTCTCCACTGAGCAGCGCCCGTTGAACAGGTGCCGCCCCGCGATACGCCGGTAGCAGCGAACCATGCAGGTTGATGCCGCCCAGTCGCGCGCTCTCGAGTGCCGCCGGTTTAAGTATGTGACCGTAGTCGCAGACGACGAGTAGATCCGGTGACCACAGTTGAAGCTGTTCGACGGCCGCATCTTCGTTGATCGAAACTGGATCGAAGATTGGCAACGAATGCTCGTTCGCCCAGGTGCGCACGGGGGCCGGAGGAGGACCTTTCCGGCTTTTTACCGGCGGTTCTGGTTTCGTCACCACGGCGATGATTGTGTCTTCGGATCGACGGAGGGCTTCAAAGCTGGGGACCGCAAAGGGACCAGTGCCCATGACAATGATTTTTAAAGCGATGGGACCATTCCTTGTTCAAGAATCGCGTTGCGGGAATCGCGAGCGATCACCCGACGGCTGATGAAGTCGGTTCGACCGTTAGCAGTACTTTTCGGTCCACTGATTGAGGCGTTCGACAAGCTCTTCATCAGGAGGGATCGCGCCGGCAGATTGCTTTGATCGAAAATCGGTTTCAAATTCATCAAGTTCCGGCTGGATTTCTTGGACCGCTTGCTCATTCATGCGATCGAAAAACATTGTCCCATCGAGATGATCGATTTCGTGCAAAAAGACTCGCGCCAAAAAGCCTTCGACGGTAGCATCGATTGACTTGCCGGAAATGTCGAAGGCGCTGATTCGAATCGATTTCGGCCGAATGACCTCGCCGTTGACGCCGGGCAGACTGAGGCAACCTTCGACAGAGCTGGCGTTGCCCTTCGGACGCTGAACTTCGGGATTGAGGATGACGAATTCCTCGCCCTCCCCACGTTGGCCGGTCGGGTTGGCTACGAACATTCGCAACGGTAGGTCCACCTGGTTTGCCGCCAATCCGACGCCGCCGCTTTCATACATTAAATCCAGCATCTCCTGGGCGATCTGCTTCAGTTCGGCATCGACTTTGCGAATCGGCTTGCTGACATAGCGGAGCGTTGGATGCGGATAATGAATGACTTCAAGCGGCATGGCTGACTGAATCGGAAGGAGGGGACAATTCGAGATCGACTATCATGACGGATTTTGGTGTTTTTGTCATTCCACCTAACCCAACAAGCGTTCGCGGTAGATTTGCGAAGTGGTAACCCGTCGCGGCTGTCGAAAGTGGTGCGCCCCCTCGACATCGCAAGGAGCTTTTGCCACCATCGTCGATGGCCCGCGTAAACGCAGCGTTTTCCGCGTTGTTTGGCGAGCTTTGACGCAAAATTCTGTCCCGATTGATTTCTCCTGTCCCGACTTTGCGAGTTGAATTTGTCGATGCGACTGTCACCAAATCAGAATGCGATCGGGGTGATCGAACGCCTCGCCGCCGATCCGGTCAGCGGCGTGACGGTGCGGGAGATCGGTGACGCAAACGTCTACGACTTCGGTGTCAAAGTGGACGGGACGCTTGCCGGGGGACTTGCGTTGGCCGAAATCTGTTTGGGCGGATTAGGCCGTGTCTCGCTCGTTCCATGTGACGGGCAGCGATTTGTATCGGCTAACAGCATCTATGTTCAGACCGACGCTCCATTGGTGGCGTGTCTCGGATGTCAATACGCCGGATGGCCGGTTCAGGCGGACGACTATTTTGCGATGGGCAGTGGTCCGGCCCGCTTGCATCGTGGTCGTGAAGCGATGCTGCAAAAGTATGACCTCGGGGATTCGGAATCGAAGTCTGCCGTGGTCGTGCTTGAGGCGGAATCGTTTCCGACCGAATCGACGATCGCGCTGATCGCCGAACAGTGTGGCGTCCAGGCAAAGCAATTGAGAGTGTGTATCGCGCCGAGTACGTCGATCGCCGGATCGGCCCAAGTCGTCGCCCGTAGCATCGAAACCGCGTTGCACAAAATCGATGAACTGGGTTTTGATGTCCGTCGTATTGTTAGCGGAACCGGCTGCGCCCCGTTGCCTCCGCCGGCAAAGCGAGGCGATATGATCGGCGGTATCGGCCGGACGAACGATGCGATGCTCTATGGCGCCGAAGTCACGCTGTATGTCAATTGTGATGACGAAGCGGTCGAATCGATCTACGAAAAAATCCCTAGTTGTTCGTCTTCCGACTACGGGCGTCCGTTCGCGAAAATCTTCGCGGACTATGATCACGATTTCTACAAAGTCGACCCGATGTTGTTCAGTCCCGCGGTGGTGACGGTATGTAATTTGAAAAGCGGACGGACGTTCCGGGCGGGAAAGTTTCTGACTGACGTTCTACGTGAGTCATTCTTATCATGACGGTTGAACCGAAACGTTCCGCGTCAACAGTGGGCGCGGCGCGTTTCTTGATGTTGGGGCCATCGGAAGGCTGGCATGCCGAACAGCTACGCGCTGCTTGCCGTCGTCACGGTTGCCGAGTCGATGCGGCGGGATATGAATCGTTGGCTTCGATCACCGCAACGCCCCATTCGACGGGATCCTTTTCTGGGAACTCGATCGCCGATCGGCCGGTGACGACCCGGCATCGATGCGACGCGGGGCCGATCGAACAATACGATGGCATCTTGACGCGTACGATGCCTGCGGCGTCGATGGAACGGTTGACATATCGTTTGGCGGTGCTTCACGGGATCGCCGATCGGATTGAAGGTCGCCCCATTGCGATGGTCAATCCGCCGCGCGGTCTGGAATGGGCGATCGACAAGTTTGCCACTTCGATGCGTCTTGCGGCGGCGGGCTATCCGGTACCTGATACGGAGGTGGTTCAAGATCGAAGCGAAGCGCTCGACGCATTCGATCGCCTAGGATCCGACTGTATTGTCAAGCCGATTTTTGGCGGCGAAGGGCGCGGGGTGATGCGTGTGTCGGATCGCGAACTGGCATGGACCTGTTTTTCCAGCCTTGAACAACTTCAGGCGACTATCTTAATCCAGCGGTTTGTCTCACCGGGTGGACGCGATACAAGACTGTTAGTGATCGGTGATCGTGTGTTGGGGTTTCGGCGGATTAACGAGAGATCATTTCGAACGAACTTAAAAACAGGATCAAGCTGCGAACGCGTCGACGTCGATCCGGCGCATGTCGAAGCGGCTCGTTCGATCACACGCCGCTTTGGATTGCAATTTGCGTCGGTCGACATCATCGACAACGATCATGGCCCACCGTTATTCTTGGAAGTCAACGCGATCCCGGGTTGGAAAGGCGCGCAATCGGTGTGCGACGATTCGATCGCTGATCTGGTCATTGATCGTCTTCGGCAACTTTGCAGAAATGGTCAACTTTCCATCAACAACGGATCGTGATTCGAAACGATCGTTCGTCAACTTCGAAAGACTTATCAATGCCAAGCCAAGTTCGAGATGGAAATGTTGCGTCGCGATTGGAAGTCGTCGCGTCGCTAGCTCCCGGAGCGATCGCGATTGCGGAACCGAGCGGGCCGCCGACCAAAGATGGGACACGCAGTTATTCGTTGACTACGTTTGACAACTTAGACAAGGAAAGCGACGCGATAGCGGCAGGTTTGGTGCGGTGGGGACTGAGACCGGGAATGCGCGTGGCCATGTTGGTGCCCTTCGGTGCCCGATTTATCGGCTTGGTGTTCGCGCTCCTAAAGTCCGGCGTAACGGTCATCTTGATTGATCCAGGAATCGGCCGAAAGCACTTGGTGCGTTGCCTTTCCGATGCCAAGCCCGATGGGTTTGTTGGGATCCCCAAGGCGATGGCGATTCGCACCTTGCTGGGCCGAAAATTTCCGGCGGCAAAATGGAATGTCACCGTTGGGAGACGGCTATTCTGGGGCGGTAAAACACTTGATCAAATTAAAACGCTTGGTCAGTCAATCCCCCAGGATCGACGAAAGGAGTCTCTTCCGCGTGTCGAGCGGGCGGATCCTGCGGCGATCATTTTTACGACCGGTAGTACCGGACCGCCGAAGGGAGTGCTTTACACGCACGGAACATTTCATGCCCAAATTGATCGGATCCGTGAACGTTACGACATTCATCGCGGGTCGCGTGATCTCGCATGCTTTCCACTTTTTGGATTGTTCGACGCCGTCATGGGAGTCACGACGATCATCCCCGATATGGATCCGACTCGGCCTGCCGAGGTCAATCCGCAACGTTTGATAGAAGCTGCCGAGCAATGGGAGGTTGATCAATCATTCGGTTCGCCGGCACTTTGGAACACCGTCATTCGGTGGTGTGAAAGTCGCGGCATTGACAATCCATTTCCGACGATGCGTCGTATCTTGTCAGCCGGCGCTCCCGTCCCGGCATCGACGATGGCCCGGCTACGGCGCTTACTTGACGAGGAAGCCGAAATCTACACGCCATACGGTGCGACCGAAGCGTTGCCACTTGCGTCTATTGAGTCACGGCAGATTATTGGTGAAACCGGTCCGGCCTCGACTCGGGGGAAAGGCGTTTGTGTCGGGACCCGGTTCGATGATGTGCAATGGAAGGTGATCAAGGTTCACGACGGGCCGATCGAGTCAATTGATCAGATCGAGGAACTACCGCAAGGTAAGATCGGCGAGTTAATGGTGACCGGGCCAATGGTCACCCGTGAATACGTGGTCCGAGCCGATCAAAACGCGTTACATAAAGTCGCCGACGGTGGCACCGTTTGGCATCGCATGGGCGACGTGGGGTACTTGGATCGAGAGGATCGGTTTTGGTTTTGTGGTCGCAAAGCCCATCGTGTGACCAACGACAAGAAAACGTGGTACACGGTGCCCTGCGAAGCGATCTTTAATGCACATCCCAATGTCTATCGATCCGCACTCGTCGGACGCGGCGAACCCGGTCGTCAAACCCCCGTCATTTTGGTCGAACCGATCCCCGAAGCGAAGCCGAAGACGGATGCGGAGAAACAGCGTTTGCGTGAAGAGTTGCTAACCTTGGCGTCGTTGAATCCGCTCACCGTACGAATCACTGAAGTGATCATTCGAGACCAACCTTTGCCAACAGACATCCGTCATAACAGCAAGATTTTTCGCGAACGATTGGCCGAAGAGCTTAACGGGGGAGCAAGCTGATCGTCGATCCTGTCTCTATCCCGCGGTGCGAACGTCGCGTTGTGTGATCGGTCCTTATCGAGCACTCAATTCTTTCACCGCATCGACCAAGGCAATCGCGTTATCGACTGGCGTTTCCTTAAAGACGCCGTGCCCTAGGTTAAAGATATGACCGTCCAAATCAGAAACGCTGCGAAGAAGATCCCCGGTTCGTGATCGGATCACGTCCGGCTCGGCTAGTAGAACGGCGGGGTCCAAATTTCCTTGGACGCTCTTATCGTGACCGATACGATCCCAAGCACGGCGGAGCGGAATTCGCCAATCGACGCCGACCACTGTTCTGCGATCGCCTCGCAACAACGGCAGTAATTCCGGGTTCCCGGTGGCAAAGTTGATCAGCGGAACGCCGGGTGCGATGCCACTGATAATCTTGTCCATCCAAGGTAAGACAAACTCGGCATATTCGTTCGGCGACAGGCAGCCGGCCCAGCTATCAAACAACTGCACGCATTGTGCACCGGCGGCGATCTGATGATTTAGATACACCGTAATCGCTTCAGACAGCGTCGCCATCAGCTCGCCCCAGGCTCCACCGGAGTGGGAACCGATCGAACGGTACATGAGCTTCTTTGTATTGGTGTAAACCTTGCTACCGCCACCCTCGATCGCGTAGCTGGCGAGCGTGAATGGCGAACCGGAAAACCCGATCACGGGCAGATGCTCGGGCAGGTCTTGTCGAGTTTGGCGAACGGTCTCATAAACAAACCCCAAGGACTGTGGGTCGTCCAATCGCTTTAGTCGAGCTAGGTCGGCTTCTTCGCGAATGGGGTTGTGGATGACCGGTCCGTCACCGGCGACGAATTCGAGGTCAAACCCAAGCGGTTCAAGTAGTGGCAGCAAATCTGAAAAGATGATCGCGGCATCGACACCCAGTCGATCCACGGCGGTGCACATCACTTCGCTGCATAGTTTGGGGTTGTAGCAAAGTTCCAAGAAGCTTTGGTTTGCTCGGACCTCTCGGTACTCGGCCATGTAACGTCCGGCTTGTCGCATCAGCCAAGCGGGGGTACGTTCGGTCGGTTCGCCGCGACATGCTTTCATAAACAGGCTGTCGACCGAGGGGTGTTTCTGTGATGCGTCTTCGTTTTCGATCGCAACATTTCGTGAAATTTGGATCGCCGCATCCGATTCACGCCAGCGACGCTTTTGGGTGACCATCGACGATGATTGCCGAGCCGATTCGACAACAAGGTGCCCCATCTTGGGATGAGACGGCTCCATGTCCGCGTGCAGTTCGCACTCGTTAAGCATTTGGGTGGTGGTCGGCCCGATCGAAGCGATCGCGGTGCCATAGAGTCCGCGGCGGAGTTGATCCGATACGCCCATTTGCTCCGCCATTCGCATCATGTTGACGATTTGGTGGGCACTGGTCAGCAGCAAGAGATCACGTTTGCCTTCGGAAAGGGCGATGATGTTCTCGCGAAGTGCGTCGGTTTGTTCAGGAAATTCCCACCCATAAACGCGTAGCGGTTCGACGATCGCCCCACGGGCTTCCAGCCCTGCGACCAAGGAAGCGTTCGAGATCCCGTATTCCTGAAGTCCGATGACTTGATTTGCGATCGAAACCTTTTCGTGGTCGATGTACTGCAAGATTTCCCGCCATGTGTTCGGTTCCCCGACACGGTGTGTTGGTTTGATGCCTAGTTCTCGCATCGCGGCGACCGGCTTGGGGCCACGGCAGATCGTGGTGATATCCGAAAGTGAATCGAGAAATCGTTGCGTGTCGACGTGTTTTTCGATCGCACGCAACAGGAAGCGAAAGCCAACGCCGGTCATCAGGATGACCACGTTGATCTCTCCCGTCATGACGCGATACGCAAAGTCGATCGCCGGGCGGTTGGGCTCGATCGGCACCTCACGCATCGAAGGGCTGACATGTGCCACGCCACCGTATCGCTCGATCAGCCGTTGCATTTCACTCGCACGGCGACTTTCGAGCGAAGCGACATGAAGGCCGGAAAAGTCAGCATCAACGGACATGGGCAATTTGGCAAGGAAGGGATGGGGGAAGTGGATTTGCCGACTTGGCAAACTGGGGCTGGCAGTGTCATGATGCCGTTCGGGCAATCACGAATTCGATGCCAAGTGAATCAGCGGCATTGTAGACGTTTGCGCCTAGGTTACGATTACCCTTTCGATCCGTCGATCCGCTGTTTCTGGTCGATTATTCCAGTTCTGGTCGATCATTCCAGGAATTCGATTTGGATCAAGGCACTCAATACCGCCCGATCTCGATTTCTGATGCCCCGCAGTCCGCTCCGTTCACCGAAACCGTCCATCGATTTGTCGCAACATCTAATGCTGATGCGCGAGCAATCGCCTCATCACCCCGCCGCGGAGGAGACAGTGGCGGAGGTGCCTGCAGAGCTGAGCAGCCCGGTGCTGTTTGAGAATGATTGGCCGTTGGAGCTTGAAATCGGCAGTGGGAAAGGATTGTTTCTAGCCACCGCGTCACAGGCAACGCCGGGGCACAATTTCGTCGGCATCGAAATCGTCCATAAATATGCCAAGCACACCGCGGCGCGGCTTTCTAAGGCGGACTGCGAGAACGCAAAAATCATTTCGGGCGATGCGGGCCCCATTTTACGGGACCGGATCGCACCGGGGTCGCTAGAAGCGGTCCACGTTTATTTTCCCGATCCCTGGTGGAAAAAGCGGCACCGAAAGCGACGGGTGGTTAACGAGACGAGTGTCAAGCATTTCCTCACGGCGTTGCGTCCCGGGGGACGTTTTCACTTTTGGACCGATGTGCTGGACTATTTCGAATCGACCGTCGAAATGATCGCCGCCGTGGCCCCCGAATTCGGTGTTCCAATTCCCGAGCAAAAGAAACAGTCAACGCACGACTTGGACTACCGAACGCATTTCGAACGCCGCAGTCGACAGAATCAGATCCCGGTTTATCGAGTTCGGTACGAAAAACGCGGTTAACGCTGTCTCGCCGGAACCAAGTCCCGGTAGCGGGCCGCCGCGGTGTGTCGATCAAGGCGTCTTTCCAGGGGCCCCAGAAGCGTACGTTCAAAGCGTCTGCGCCGGCACGTTGATCCATTTGAATTGCGATTCGGTATGATAGGATGCGTTTGATTCTTATCGACCGAATCATTTGCGGGGAGTTGGCATCGCTTCCTGCAAACACTCGTCGAGAAAATCGGCGTCTTGTGACAAAACCATCCACGGAGGACTTCGCACGTCATGTCGGAAATCGTCACCGATCTCAGCAGCACTCGCCCGTTCGTTCACCTTCACTGTCACAGTCACTACAGCCTGTTGGACGGTGCCAGCGACATTAAAAGGCTAGTCAATCGGGCGGTGGATCATGGCATGAATGCGCTCGCGCTGACCGATCACGGGAACTTGCACGGCGCGCTCGAGTTTTATCGGACGTGCAAGGGGGCAGGGATCAACCCGATCATCGGGTATGAAGCTTACATCGCCCCGGGGAGTCGATTCGACAAGGGGGGCGCCAGTAGCAGCAAGGACGCGAGTTATCACTTGACGTTGTTGGCCAAAAACCGAACCGGTTTCAAGAACCTGATCAAGCTAGCCAGTGCCGCCTCACTGGAAGGCTTTTATTTTAAGCCACGGATCGACAAAGAGATTCTCGAGACGTTCAACGAAGGCTTGATTTGCTTGTCGGGATGTGTCAGTAGCGAATTTAGCCGTGCGGTGATGAAAGGCACCGATACCGACGACGCGGTCAAAGAGGCAACCGGGATCGCAAATTGGTTTGAAAGTGTCTTCGGTGATCGATACTTCATCGAAGTGATGAACAACGGTCTGGACATCCAGCGGATGCAGCTCGAAGGTGCCGTCGACATCGCACAGCGTCTCGGATTGCCCGTCGTTGCGACAAGCGACTGTCACTACGTCAATCAAGAGGACGCCGAAGCACAGGACATCATGCTGTGCATCAATACGGGGCGTTTTCGAACGGACACGTCGCGCATGAAGATGGAGAACGATCAGTTCTTCCTTCGCAGCCCCGATCAAATGTACGAGCATTTTCCGGACATGGAAGATGCCGTCGCTCGAAGTCAAGAGATCGCCGACACGGTTGATATCGATTTGGAATTGGGCAAGTACTACTTCCCGAACTTCGAGTGCCCCGAGGAGAAGAAGCCGATCGATTACCTTCGCGAGTTGTGTATCGAAGGCTTGCTGGAGCGCTACGAAGGTGACGACGAACGGATCATTGACGGCAAGCTGTCCGACGAAGTGATCGCACGTTTGGATCGTGAATTGGGCGTGATCGAAACCCTGAATTATCCGACGTACTTCTTGATCGTGTGGGACTTTGTGGTCCACGCGCGAGAGAAAGGTATCTCCGCCACCGCGCGGGGAAGTGGTGTCGGGGCGTTGGTGTGCTACGCCCTTTACCTATCGCACGTCTGTCCGTTGCGTTACGACTTGCTGTTCGAGCGGTTCCTGGATGAAAGTCGAACCGAGCCACCAGATATCGATATCGACTTTGAAAAAGAACGTCGTGTCGAGGTAATCGAATACGTCAAGCAGCGCTACGGTGCCGACAACGTTTGCCAAATTGGGACCTTTGGAACGCTCGCGGCGCGGGCGGCGATCAAAGACACCGGACGGGCACTGGGGATCCCGCTCGCACGGGTGAACCAGATCACCGAGATGGTGCCCGACGAACTAAAGATCACGATCAAGAAATCGCTCGAGAAAAGCGCCGACTTAAAACAGACCTACGACGGCGATCCGGAAATTCGCGAGCTCCTTGACTTGGCGATGAAGATCGAAGGGCTGGCGCGAAACGTCGGAACCCACGCCGCGGCGGTCGTGATTGCCGACAAGCCGCTTTCCGAATACGTGCCACTGACACGTGTACCCGGAAAGCAGGAGGTCATCACCCAGTGGTCGATGAACGACGTCGAAGCCAGCGGTCTGCTCAAGATGGACTTTCTGGGCCTCCGTAACCTGACGATGCTCAGTCGGTCGGTGATCTTAATCAAGCAGACTACCGGAAAGACGATCGACCCGCTGAAGTTTCCCCTCGACTGCAAAGAAACGTATGCGCTGTTGCAACGCGGCGAGACGAAGGGGGTGTTCCAGCTTGAATCCGGCGGGATTCGCGATCTGTTGACGCGGATGAAGCCTGACTGTTTCCACGACATTATCGCGACCGCCGCGTTGTATCGCCCCGGTCCGCTCGAAGGCGGCATGGTCGACGACTACGTCAACATTAAGCACGGTCGCCAAGAAGCCGAGTACAAACACCCGGTCCTCGAAGAGATCCTGTCGGAAACCAACAGCGTGATGGTTTACCAGGAACAGGTGATGCGGATTCTGAACCGCTTGGGCGGTGTTCCGCTGGCAAAAGCGTACACATGTATTAAGGCGATTAGTAAAAAGAAAGAGGCCCTGATCAATCAGAACCAGGAAGTCTTTCTCAAGGGGGCGGTCGAAAGTGGGCTGAGCCAAAAAGACGCCGAAGACATTTGGAATCTTATCGTCAAATTTGCCGGCTACGGTTTCAATAAATCACACAGTACCGCGTACGCGCTGGTCGCGTATCAGACGGCGTATCTGAAAACGCATTACCCGGTCGAGTTCATGGCGTCGCTGTTGTGCAGCGATATCGACGGGCGAAACTTTAAACGCAAGGATGCGTTGATCGAGCATATGGAAGATTGCGAGCGGATGGGCATCGATGTCTTGCCGCCGTGCGTCAATCGATCTGATGCGGACTTTAGCGTCGCCGACGGAAATATTCACTTCGCGCTCTCGGCCATCAAATCGTGCGGCGGTTCGACAGCGATCGCGGTCGAACAGGAACGCAAGAACAACGGCCCCTACAAAGATATCTTTGATTTTTGCGAACGTGTCGACTTGCAAGCCTGTAATAAATCGGCGATCGAAACATTGATCAAGGCCGGTGCGATGGATTGCTTCGAAGCGAAACGCAGCCAACTATTCGCCGTGATTGAAAAAGCGATTCAAGCTGGCATCGCCGTCCAAGCGGATAAGAAAAGTGGCCAGGCGAGTCTGTTTGGTGCCTTCGAAGACGAGGAGGCTGCTACGGTCAAGCCGACTCTGCCGGAGATGGAAGAGTGGCCGGATCGCGAAAAGCTGAGCAACGAAAAAGAAGTGCTCGGGTATTACCTCGAATCGCACCCGCTGGCCGAATTTGAACCTCGGCTGGCGACGTTCCGGACACACCAAACCGATGGCCTAGCCGAAATCCAAGATCGCGGGGAAGTCATTCTGGGTGGGATGATCAGCTCGATCAAAATCGCTCACACCAAGAACCCTAAACCGGGGCAACCTTCAAAATACGCGAACTTTGACCTCGAAGACATGCAAGGCGCGATCCGATGCATCCTCTGGCCGCGTAACTTTGCCGACCATGGTGAAAAGGTTCAGCCCGATGCCGTCGTCCTAGCCAAAGGAAAGATCGATCGTCGTGGTGGAGGTGATGAGGCCAACTTGGTGATCGACGAACTGATTCCGATCGATGACCTCGACAATCGCTACACCCACGGAATGCGGATACGGTTGGACGAGGAAAAGCACGAGATTCAAACGTTGAAACTGCTGCGTGAGATTTTGCGTGGCTATCCCGGAAACCAAGAGTTGCTGTTTAGCATGAGGTTGGCCGAAGGCGAGACGGTGCACTTAAAGTCGGGCATGAAAGTCCATGTGACTCCGGAAATGCGAACCCGAGTTGATGATTTGCTAGGCCAAGGTTGTTATCGATTGATGATGAGTAAGCCGCGATAGCGTCGAATCCAGGAAACCACCGATACGTGGGGGGATTGTCGGGCAAACAGACTGCGCTTTTAACGCAACACTGGCATTTCCAAACCGGTTAGACTGAAGATTCCACCATTCACAACGTCTGTTCGTGACGGCGCGGTTGTTCGTAACCCGACCGCAACGTGACAGGCTGTTGCCCGCCTAGGATCGTGAAGGACAGTCAGCTGGTTCTCATCGATCCGCTGTTGGTCTGTCATGCAAAGCCAATCTCCACGTTTCGCTCGTGAGCTTGTTGAAGTCGCCGATCGCTCTGCCACGGGCAAGCCTCGAGCAATCAACGCACGGCTCATCCGGATCATGTGCGCCCTGTTTGCGGCGTCTTGTGCATTTCCGGCACAGCTACCGGCCGAGCCAGTCGACTATCTCAAGTCGATCAAACCGCTGTTGGCCGAAAAATGCTATTCGTGTCACGGCGTCCTGAAACAAGAAGCGTCGTTGCGACTGGAAACACTCGTGTTGATGCTTGAAAACGATGTGATCGTTCCCGGTTCATCCCAGGACAGCGAGCTGCTCAATCGAATTGTTTCCGATGACGATGACCTGAAGATGCCTCCGCCGGATGAAGGAGCGGCACTTTCGCAATCACAGATTGATCTGGTTCGTCGCTGGCTTGACGAAGGGGCAGAGGCACCGGAGGAAGATCCGCCTGCTGCCCCCGACGAGCATTGGGCTTATCAGACGATTCAGTCCGTTTCGGTTCCCCGGTCGTCCTTTGCCAATCCAATCGATGCGTTATTAGATACCAAACAACAAGAGCTGCGCCTGACAACGACGCAACCCGCGACACGTCCGATTCGATTGCGGCGACTTTACCTTGACTTGGTCGGTCTGCCGCCGACTCGGGAACAGCTTGACGACCGACGGCAATGGGAGCTCATCGTGGATGAACTTCTAGCCAGCCCACAGCATGGAGAACGCTGGGCTCGGCACTGGATGGACGTCTGGCGGTATAGCGAGGGCTATGGATTGGGCCAACAACTACGCTATAGCCAGCATCATCTTTGGCACTGGCGTGACTGGATCGTGCGGTCGCTCAACGACGACAAAGGCTACGATCGGATGGTGCAGGAAATGCTCGCCGGTGACGAATTGGCTCCCAACGATTTAGACGCGGTCACCGGAACCGGTTTCTTGGCTCGGCACTACTACCTGTTCAACCGAACCACTTGGCTCGATAGCACGATCGAGCACACGGCAAAAGCGTTCCTTGGGATGACGATGAACTGTGCCAAGTGTCATGATCATAAATATGATCCGATCACTCAGGTCGATTACTACCGGTTTCGCGCGATTTTCGAGCCTCATCAGATTCGCCTTGATCCCATCGAAGGAAGCAACAGCGTCGATAAAAATGGGTTGCCGAGGGCTTTTGATGATCAACTCGATACTCCGACCTACTTGCACATCAAAGGCGATCCGAAAAATCCAGATGAAAGCCAAGGTTTGACAGCCGGGGTTCCGGCGTTGTTGGCCGATTTTGCGTCTGAACCGAAGGCGATCGAATTGCCGACCGAGGCATTCGCGCCAGGCACTCGCGAAGCGACTGTCCGCGATCGGACGCAAGCGGCGAAGGCGGCTGTCGCGTCGGCGAAACAAAAGTTAGATGCGGCAAGCGATGAACAGCAAGCGTCGGCTGCGGCAGCGTTGGAAGTCGCGCGGGCAACACTGGATTCCTTGCTTGCGACCGTCGCGGCCGATCGTGCTCGATACATCGACATGTGTGGTGACGAAACACTCGCGAAGTTGGCGTTCGAAGCCAAACGCCGGCAAACAATAGTCCTGCTCGCCGAAGCAAAAGAGCAGGTGGTGAACAACGCCTCCGATGACAAAAAGCGGTCGATAGCGAAGCAGCTGAATGAGGATTACGAAACAAAACTCGAGTTGCTAGGCGAATTCGATCCGGCAAAGCCTCCCGTTTCCTATGCGTCACTGAAGGTGTCGAAGAAAGCGCTTCAGTCGCCGGCACACAAGTACGATGATTACCCGGCCGTTTATTCATCGACAAGCTCGGGAAGACGCCTCGCCCTTGCGCAATGGATCACTTCCGCAGAAAATCCTTTAACGGCGAGGGTGGCGGTTAACCACGTTTGGCTTCGACATTTTGGGCGACCGCTTGTCGAATCGGTGTTTGATTTCGGATTGCGTGCGCCCGAACCGGTCCATGCCGACGTGTTGGATTACCTTGCCATGGAACTCATCCGTTCTGGATGGAGCTTGAAACATCTACATCGATTGATTGTGACCAGCCAGGCCTACCAACGTTCGAGTTCTCCTGCCGCGGTGCAGTCGGTGGAAGCCCAGGCGATGCCGGAACACATCGACCCGACGAATGATTATTACTGGCGAGCCAACCATCGGCGGATGGAATCGCAGGTCGTGCGTGACTCGTTACTTCATCTCGCAGGTCATTTGCAACCGAATCTCGGTGGCCCGTCGGTCGATCCAAATGGCGATCTCCATCGCCGTAGTTTGTACTTAAAGCATTCACGGGATGAACAGAATAAATTCTTGTCGATGTTCGACGACGCCGACATTCTGCAGTGCTATCGTCGGCAAGAGAGCATTGTGCCACAGCAGGCGTTGGCCTTGTCCAACAGCAAGTTGGCCATCGATATGTCGGCAAAAGTGGCAAGTCAACTGACCGCAAGTTTGGATCAGATTTCGGACGATGAATTTGTCCGACAAGCGTTTTATCTGCTGCTCGCTCGATACCCCGACGAGAATGAAGCTGTGGCATGCCAGGAATTTATTTTGGCGATGCAACGATTGCCGGCCTTGGCCGCGTTGAACCAAGAATCACAAACCAAACGTGTTCGTTCCAGATTGATTCAGTCGTTACTTAATCACAACGATTTCGTCACGATTCGGTAATCGCTTCGTCGACCGACGACACCGGTCGCGGACGATGTGTCATCAGCGTTGAACCCGATCGATCCGAAGTGGCGTTAGCGTCTGATTCGAGTCGCATTTTCACCATCCGATCACCCACCCCATCGACTTGATCAGGTCCAGTCATGGATTCCTGATCGATAGGAAAGTCATCATCATGTCTTTGTTTTTCAATCGCCGATCGTTACTTTCCGGCGGCTTGGGATTCGGCAGTCTAGCACTGTCGTCGATGTTGCAACGCGATGCGATGGCCGGAGCAGACAGTCATTGGACGCCGCCAGATGGATTGCCGCATTTCGCCCCAAAAGCCAAAAGTGTGATTTGGTTGTTTATGCGTGGTGGTGTCAGTCATATGGAATCGTTTGATCCTAAGCCGGCGCTCAATCAGTACGCCGGTGATTCGATCGGCGATACACGATTCAAGCACGTGCAAGATCCTGAAAAACTGAAACGGGTTCGAGTCGTAGTCGTCAACGACGCCAACGGACAACAACGCAACAAAATCTATCCCCTTCAAGTTGGATACAAAAGGCGAGGGCAATCGGGAATCGAGGTAAGCGATTGGTTTCCACACATTGGTTCGTGTATCGATGACATCGCAGTCATTCGGTCGATGTACACGACTGACGACAATCATGGCGCCCAAGTTCAGTTTCACTCCGGTCGCCACATGCTTGATCCCCGTGTGCCCACCATCGGCGCGTGGGTCAATTTTGGCTTGGGATCCTTGAACGACAATCTGCCGCAATTCATTGGGATGGGGCCTCGTTTTTTTGACAAACGCGACGGGCACTACTTGGGGCCCGCCTACGACTGTGTCAACTTGAAGGTGGATCCGGCGAATCCGCTCGACTACGCATCGCCCCAAGGCGATGTTAGCGGTGCTGAACAGGGATTGAGTTTTGATTTGGTGCGAAAACTGAATCGCCTTGTCGCCGAACGTTATCCGGACGATCAAGAGCTTGACGCACGGATGAAGTCTTATGAGCTTGCCTTTCGAATGCAAACTGCGGTTCCCGACATCATCAATTTTGAGGGCGAAACGCAAGCGACGAAGGATCTCTATGGTTTCGATCAGAAAGAGACGCGACCGTTCGGGGAACAGCTACTTGCCGCCAGACGATTCGCCGAACAAGGCGTTCGTTTCATTCAGATCATGCACGGCGATGGTGCGGCCGGTGCTTGGGATCAGCATTCCGGATTGAAGAAAAAACACTCGGAGCTAGCAATGCAAGTCGACCGTCCGATCGCCGGCTTGTTGAAAGATTTAAAGCAGCGAGGCATGTTGGATGAAACTCTGGTTGTCTTTGCGACCGAATTTGGACGCACACCCGGGTCACAGGGAACCGACGGTCGAGACCACCACCCGTATGGCTTTAGCGTTTGGATGGCAGGCGGCGGAATCAAGGGAGGGCTGGCACACGGTGCGACCGATGAAATTGGTTTCCATGCGGTCGAGCATCCGCATTTTGTGACCGACGTGCACGCAACATTGTTGCACCAATTGGGCCTCGATTCCCACCGAATGCACGTTCCCGGCCATCAACGTCTTGAACGTGACTTTGGGAACGTGATTCAGGAAATCATTTCATAGTGTCGACGACAACGCCGAACGGCTACATCGAGAATTGGTAGCCAAACACGGCGTTAAATCCTGGGCCATCGACGCCGCTTCCGAGGACACGATAGTATTTGTCGGTGATATTCTCGAGCGACAACGACACGTGGTGTTGGTTGCTTTCGCCGAAGCTGCGCCCGACGCGAGCATTCAAAGTGGCATAGCCTGGAGTACCCCCGGCAATGAATCGCGCGTCACCAAGATTTGACTCGGCGTATCGATCGGCTCGATCCACCATCCATGTGAACACGTCGATGTACGCATTGCGGCACGGATCAGTCATTCGGAGTCCCAACACCCCTTGGGTCGGCGGAACGCGTGAAATGAAATCGTCGGTCGTCGTTACCTCGCCGTACGCATAGTAAAAATTTCCGTACAGTGCGAGATTGCGTTCGAGCAGGTATTCGCCGGCCAGCTCGGTGCCGTTGAGGTAGGCTTCTTGATTAGTCAAAAAGCGGGCGCCTCCGATGACTTCGCGGTTGATGAAACTATCAAAATCCGTCCAGAACTCGGTGACTTGAAGTCGCAAGCGGTCATAGTTGAATTTCAATCCCACCTCATACGTCTTGCTTTGCTCTGCTTCCACGTTCAGGTTTCCGACCAAAGGCACCGACTGGTTGTTTTGCAAGAACGTTTTGTTCGCGGTCAAGTCGTCGATCGTCGGGGCACGAAACCCTTCATAGTATCCACCGAATAGTTTGACTTCGTCAGTCAAGTGATACCCCAGCCCCACACTCGCAATCCAATCTTGGTAGCTTCGTTCAAAGTAAGTCGGTCCGAGTGTGTCAAAATTCGGCGTGCCCGAAACATTGAGGTTTTCGTAACGAACCGACGTCGTCGCATCGAGTCGTTCGGTAAGCGGGACATACCATGACGTGTAGACACCGACGCGATCGGCTTGGGAATCGTCCGGGTATTGCGGGTCGGTGACTGATGGTGTCGCACCGGGAAGTTCGGGATTGTCGATGCGGACTCGTTCGGCATCGATCGATTCGTTGTAGTAGTCCATTCCGTAGGTCAGCTTCCCATAGTCGTTCAGGTTCTTGCCGAACGAAACGGTCGTGCCCCAACCCAAATCATCGAACTCGCCGATTTCGCGACGGGTGATCGTAGCGTTCGGATCATTCCCGGAGTACCGATCGACGACCGAGGCTTCTTTGGTGCGTGAGCCCGACAAGGTGACCGAATACGAGTCGGCCAGCAACGCATCATCGGGAAGTAAACCTTCCAACCGACCGTAGATCAAATCACGTTGCTGTGGATCGAAATAGGTTGGACGCTGGGTCGGAACCGTGCCGTCGGTCGTCGGTCCCAGGACGAATGGTAAAAAGCGGTCGCTTCGTGCAAGATCGTATTGCTCGAAGTGCTGCATCGCAAACGTAAACAAGTGATTTTCAGTCAGCATCCGTTGTAGTTTGATATCTCCGGCATACTGGTTGTAATCGGTGCCGGGCTGTCGTCCGAGGTCACCGCCCCGATCAAGCTGACCGACATCGAGGTACGAAATGCCTCCGGTGATCCCCGTCGCGCCGGACCAAGTGCTAAAGCCCATCCTGGTGTACGACGATGCTTCTGCCGTGCTGTAGGTCTGGGTGAACAGCGGGCTAAAGTGGTTCCCACGCAGCGGATCGGCCGATCGAGTCACGACGTTAATCACGCCACCCAACGCATCACTACCCCAAAGTGCCGATTCGGCTCCACGGATGATTTCGATGTGATCGATCGAACCCGGGTCGATCGTCGCGGCGTATTGGTTCGGGCCCGGCCGTAGGATGCTGGTATTCATCCGAATGCCATCGACCAGGATCAAGATCTGTTGCCCCGTCAAACCGCGAATGAATGGTGATAGCTGGCCGTTTCCGGTTTGCTGCAGCATCACACCGACTTCGTTCTGTAACGCGCGGTACATCGTGGTCGCTTGGCGACGGTCCAATTCGTCTCGATCGATGACCGAACCCATTCGATTCGATTCGAACAAGCTTGATTCCGACCGTGCGATACTGTTCAAGCCGGTCGGATTACTCATCGAACCACCGAACATCTGTTCGCTTAGCGACTGAAATGACTCGCTAAAGGACTCGTCAAAATTGCTGTTGGGGAGCGTCGAGTCCGATGTGAGTCCTGAAGGCGCATCGAACGGAACACCGCTTTGCGGCGTTGGCGTTGCCGCTTCGGCACTGGCGTCAGCTGCTGTTGCGGGAGGACGTACCTCGATTTCGGGCAAGGTGGCGCTGTCCTGCTGGATTGCTGAGGTGAGCGAGATCGGTTGGCGATACGGTGGCAGCGGATCACCCGCAAAGGCAACGTGGGGAATCGCCTGGCAGGCCAATAGTGCAAGAAGTGAAGTCCGTTTCATGAGTCGTCCGGCGTCTGAGCATCGCTGTTCGCCATCGCGACTGGGCTAGGAGAAGCGTGCTTGGGGGAGTCATCATTTTGTTCGGAAGATTTGCAGGACCGTTAAAACCGAACGTCATTCGGCCCGCAAAGTCGACCCAATCGTCTCGGCCAAAGGGGGTTCAGACACGCCAAACGGCAGAAATTTGTCCATCGGTGGCGCAATGTCCGCCATCGGCCGCATTCAGCGACCGTCAACATAGATTTTATTTTGCTAGCGACGAGCGAACGCGTCGCTTGTCACCACTCGCTCAATGATCTGTCGCGTCGGGTAGTCTTGGTCCTTCAAGTCGACGAGGATCTCGTCTATCGTTGCTCGATCTTCGGGTTCAATTCGGCGGCCCAGAGCGTAAGCAAGTAACTTGGTGGTGAACGCGCGAGCAAAGAATTCCTTCTGTTCAAGCAAGACGTGTTTCAGATCCGACGGCCCCTCAAATGATTCTCCGCCGGGAAGTTTGCCCGAGGTATCGATGGGGCTTCGATTTGGGTAGCGATTGCGAGCTCGACCGATCGCATCGTAGCATTCCAAGGCGAAGCCCAGTGGGTCAATTTTGCGATGACATTGGTTGCACGCATCAAGGGTGCGGTGTTTCGCGAGTAGATCGCGGATGCCTTTGGCACCGCGGACATCAGGATCGATGGCGGGGACATCGTCCGGTGGTGGAGGCGGCGGTGTGCCGAGTACATTCTCCAGCATCCACACGCCACGAACGACGGGAGACGTTTCGATGCCGTTTGCCGAGACCGTCAGAATTCCGGCCTGGCCAAGCAGGCCACCGCGTCGTGGGTCACTGAAGCGAACTTGACGGAACCGAGTGGCATTTTGAGGGGGAACCTGATCAAGCTCGCCATAGAGTCGCGCAAGATCACGATTGAGAAACGAATAGTCGGCGCTCAACCACTCAGTCACCGGTAAGTCGTTCTCGATGGTGTGTCGCAAGAATAGTTGCGACTCACGTTTCATGTCGGTCTCTAGGTCGGACGCATAGTATTGCCAAAACTGATTCCGGTCCGGTGGCATTTCACCGAGGGAACGCAATCCGAGCCAGGCATCGACGAAACCTTCGACAAAACCATCCAAGCGATTGGAATTCAACAAGCGACGTGTTTCGCTGACTAACGTTTGATCGTCGAACGCTCCCCGGTCAGCTCTTTTTCGAAGCGACGCGTCGGGCATCGATCCGGTCAAGAAATAGGACAATCGTTCGGCGACCGCATGAGAGGATAGCCGGTCGCTACCCGGTTCACACTCGGGATGAAAGTACAAGAACGCCGGCGAGCACAAGACGGATTTCAGGGTGTCCTTCATCGCCTCGAACTCAGGTCGGCCATGCCGGCGCCGGGTTTGGTAGATCGCTATCAGTCGGTCGAGTTCATCGTCGGTGACGGGGCGCCGAAATGCTTTGGAGGCAAACCGTTTCAATACCGACTGAAGATTGTCCTCGACAAACGTTCCGTCCGGCAACACGCTTGCCAGCGGAGTGCGAGGCCAATCTTGTTTCAAGGGACCACGAATCGAGATTTCATGGATTCGAATTTGTGGCATCTTGCCAAATTTCAGCATCGCGTTACGTCCGGCAACGATTCCCCGGCCACCACGTGCTTCTGGCGGCAACATGTCCTTGTAAATCCGGTGGAAACGGGTGTGGAGAGAACGCATGCCGTCCATTCCGTTCTCGAACGTGAATCGTGGTGTGTAACCACGGTCGAGCGGTATCTCGAAGGTGTACCACTTCAGCTCATTGTCCTCGACAACCGTTTCGGCCAGCAACGGTTGAATCGGCTGCACGACATGTAGTTCGCCGGTTTCGATGTTTCCCGGACGAATGCCGAGTCGAAATTTTTCGTTGAGGTCGATTCTCAACCGATCGAGGTCATAAGGGCTATCGCGGTGCAAGGCCTGGGCGCGGACTCGGATTTCGTAAATTCCATCGTGAGGCACACCGTGTTCGAATGCGCGTACCGATCCATAGGCGCCCTCGGGTTTGTCAGCCAAGGGGCAATCGTAAAGACACATGTAGCGATAATTAAACGCCTTGCGGTGCGCGATCGACAACTCTTGTTGTGTCACGAAACGATCGTCAAAGTGCCAAGATTGTTCCTCTGGCTGGCTTTCGTTTTGAAAGACCTTTTCGATGATCTGATCGGCGGCGTCCAGGTATTTCTCCAGCAAGTAACTGGACATCACCAGCGAGTCGCCGATGTTGTCGAGATGTTCGACGGTGTTATCGCGAGGAAAACCGACGGTCGGATCGAACATCGACATGTCCATTTCGAACAGGTCGGCGATCGTCGCCAAGTACTCGCGTTTGGAAAGCCTGCGGAGAACAGTTTGACCGCCGGTCGATGTGGACATTGACCGACGTTGATGCAGTTGCTTGGTCAATGCGTCAATGACTACGCGGCGCACGTCATCGGATGGTTGTTCGGCATCTTCGGGAGGCATGTGACCGAGCGTCAACTGATCGATGATGTCTTGAGTGAGCACGAACGCATCGTCATCGATGGACTGAAGGTCGAGTGTTTCGAATTCGCGTTCGCCACCCGGATCGTTGACGCTATGACAGTTGATGCAATACTCGCTCAAAAACGTTTCAATTGAACCGTCAGTCTCTGCTGCGTCCGATTCGGTGGCAACCGGATTCATTGCGGCGCACAATACGAACCCGAATACTGCGAACCGGGAAAAAGCAGAGCGACATAAAGCCATTGATCGCGCCTGCATCATGCGATCTCCAGACCTGTCAACGTTCCGGTACTGGTCGCAAACGCATCGGTGTGTAGTCCGAAACGGTGTAGCATCGAAAGGAAAAGATTGGTTAACGGCGGCCGGTGAGTCTCTTTCTGATCAAAGGCCAGCATCCCCCGGTGACGAAAACCTCCTCCGGCCAGAACAACAGGTAGGTTGGAATTGGTGTGGGAATTGGCGTTTCCCATTCCACTGCCGAACAGGACGGTTGTCTGATCCAAGAGGTTTGATTCGTCTGTTTGGAAAGATTTCAGTTTGTCGAGGAACCGCGCGAATTGTTCGACTTGATAGGCGTCGATCACTTTCAGGGCTTTGATCGCTTCTTCGCGTTGGCCGTGATGTGAAAGAGCGTGATAGCCTGAATTAAATCCGAAGTCACGGGCTTCGAAGTCGCCGCCGATCTCCAGAGTTGCAATCCTTGTCGAATCGGTTTGCAGTGCGATTGCGATTAGATCGTAGAGCATCGGCAGGTCATCGACCATGTTGGAATTGCGTGGCCGATCAAAAGGCGGCGACGGTTTTGGGACGTCGATCCACTGTTGTCGGTTACCCAAACGCTGTTCGACTTCGCGGATCGACGTGAAGTACTCGTCCAGTTTCTGCTTGTCGCGCGCATTTAATGTTTTGGCGACCGACTTCGCATCACCACCAATCGAATCGAGGATCGACTGTTTCAAGCGGAAGCGGTCGGCGGCTTTTTGCTTATCCGACTGCTTCGTACCGACGAACAATTTCTCGAACAGTTCACGGGGCCCTGTGATCGGCGGGACTCGTGTGCCCGCACGACTCCATGACATCTGACATCCGCCGTGGATTCCTGAGTCACTGCCGACGGTCAACGAAGCGAAACGCGTTTGTCCTCCGATCGATTCGGCGGCGAATTGATCGACCGATATGTTGCCGTCGGGCATCGTTTTCGCATCCGCGTGTTTGAGTCCGCTCAGGAACCCATGGATCGCAAAGTGTCCGCCTTTCAGTCCATGATCCAGGCCCGCGATCACCGTAAGATCGTCGCGGTACGATTCCAACGGAGCAAGCGTTTCCGACATCGGGATCGATTTCGGGTCGACGCCGCTGGTTCGCGCTGCCTGACCAATTTGCTGCGGCCAGAACGCCTCGGGATAAAAGCCCAACATATTCCCGATGCAGACCATCCGCCGTTTTTCAGTCTTGGCGTTTTCTGCTGGGCTCGCCTCGGACGCAGATGCAGATTGACGCACCGATTCCAAGGCAGGCAGCGCGACCGAGATACCGGCGGCTCGAAGGACTGACCGTCGGGAGGCTTCCAATGATTGCGAATGCGGCATGATCAGGCTCGCTCAGCCAGGGAACGGAGGGGCGGGAGGGCGAATACGCGAAGTCGCCGACGGTGAAATTGGTGCATCGGGACAACCTGCGCCAGCCCCAGTTTAACATTTTCGGGCGACGACTCGCCCGTGAAACTCCAAACCCGATTCAAGGAAGAAAGTTTCGGGAACCGTATTCACCCTCGCGACGTGTCTTTTCACCTTTGCTCTTTCACGTGGCGAGTGAACGTGACGAACCCAGTTTGGGCAATCCGTGTCAACTTTGCCGATTACCGCAGTCGTTCACCAGAGGCCAAGAGGAACGGCCGATGAACGAAACTTGGAAGACGCTTTCCACACCTTGGATTTTTTTGCAGAGTCACCCGATGTCAAATCGTCACGTTCAGCGAGAATTGCCCAGCCAGCTCGGAATCTGGCGTTTGGGGCAGGTCATCCATGACGGAACTGAAAACGCGGTCTTTCGGGCACAGCCGGTTGATGCGAGCGGGAGTCCACGTTGGGACTATGCCGTCAAAGTCGCAAAAACCGAAGAGGGCTGGGAAGGCATTGCCCGCTGCATGGCAGCCGCAGGATCGCTGTCTCACCCGAATTTGATCACCGTGCTTGACGGCGACATTCGCTCTCAGTTTCCTTACGTCGTGATGCCACGGATTGCCGGTGACTCAATGCAATGGAACCTGCAGCGCGGACCGCGGCGCCCGCTTCCAGTCGCGTTGTGGTTTGTCCGACAGATGTGTCAGGCATTGGAATCGATGCACGGGGCCGGTTGGGTTCACGGCGACATCAAACCATCAAATCTGATCATCGCGGCCAACGGGCACGTCACGTTACTTGACTTGGGATATTCGTTCCGGGGAACCCTGGCCGAATCGTCACCGTTTCGAGGCACGCCGGCGTACGCTTCGCCAGAGTTGTTGACTAATCCTTCGGCGGCCAGCCATGCGAGTGACCTCTACGCGGCCGGTCGCATTTTGTGGGATTGGTTGGCCCATGTCGAAACCGATAACGAACTGCTACTCAGCCCGGTCTGTGAATTGGTCGAGCAGATGGCGGACGAGACGCCTCAGCGGCGCCCCAGTGCAACACATGTCGTTCAGGCTTTGTTGCGGCTTGAAATCGACTCTCTTGGCGAGCATATCGAGCCTTCACAAACGGAATTTCGCCGCGTCGCTTGATGCCCCCCATCACAGGGCTGTTGATCAATTATGCTGTAGGGGTGCGTCTGCTTAGGCGATTTCCTTCTTTGATGTACCATGTGTAGCTAACCATGATCATCCCCTACAGCACCGACACTCCGCTTCACCACTGGCCTTTCGTGACGTGCGGATTGATCGTGACCAACGTGGTTGTGTTTTGTATGACCACGCTCAGTTGCCTCTTCGGGCAGATCGAGTTCGATCAAATCAGTTGGTTGATGCTGATGCCCGACCAAATCAATCCCCTGCAATGGGTGACCTGTATCTTCATGCATGGTGACCCGTTGCACTTAATCAGCAATCTGTTTTTCCTATTCGTCTTCGGCTTGATCGTCGAAGGAAAAGCGGGGTCGACAAGGTTTGCGTTGATCTATCTGGGGATCGGGACCATTGTCAGCGCCGTCTCTCAAGTCGGCATGTTTGTTCTCGGCAGTGAGGCACCGATGCTGGGTGCATCGGGGGTTGTCGCCGGGCTAATGATGATCGCGTTATTGTGGGCACCTGATAACGACGTATTCTGGTTGTTCTTGGTTTGGCGCTTTGAAACCGCGATCGCGATCTTTGCGTTGTACTTTATTGCCCTGGACCTCATGTACGTGATTTTCAGTGGTTTGGTAATCACGGGCGCGTTCGGTCATATTTTGGGAGCCACTCTTGGGTTCTTTGCCGGCGGGTATCTGCTGCGAACAGAGCAAGTTGATTGTGATGGGTGGGACGCGGTGTCCCGTCACGATTGGCTGAAGCAGTATCGTTTTCTCTACAGTGACAAACAGCGTCAGCGCGACGCACTGCTTCAGCAAGACGACTTCAGCCCCGTGACAAGTGCACTGCAATTGGAAGGCTGCAACGTCGATCACGCCGTCCGCTACGGATCGACCAGTCTGCCAGAAATCGCGAAGTCAAACCTGAACGATCGAAAGCAACGCGAAGCTAAACGGAAAGCCGAAGGCAACAAACCTAAGCGGCGGTACAAACGCATCGTCAAGTGTGAAGGTGCCGAGCGAACCGCCAAAAGCCAGTCGCATCCCGAATTTAATCGATTGGCATATGTGTTACGTTCAAGTTTAAAAGCCGGCAACCTGGTCGAGGCGATGCGCCATTTTCGATCGATGGATTCACAGCAGCTGGCGCACGGACTGTCCGAATCAACGCTGATGGAGATTGCCAAGAAGCTCGGTGCGGCAAAGCAATGGACCGACGCGGTTCGCCCATTGGTCGTGTTGACGGAAAAGAAAGAATCGATGGCCGATGAGGCTCGTCTGTTGATGGCACGAATTCAATTGCAAGTCATGAAACGCCGCGACCTTGCCATCAAGACGTTGGAAGAAATCCAGACGCCGGATCCGGAGAGTAACGCCGGTATCACC
Organism: Roseiconus lacunae; assembly: GCF_008312935.1. Classification (NCBI taxonomy): domain Bacteria; kingdom Pseudomonadati; phylum Planctomycetota; class Planctomycetia; order Pirellulales; family Pirellulaceae; genus Roseiconus; species Roseiconus lacunae. The sequence goes on from NZ_VSZO01000015.1 coordinate 89,641, forward strand.
GCGTCGACCCAAAACGTCGTGCGGCGCCGCGATCAACTTTTACAGCAGTTACGTCAAACGGCGTAGCGCAACGTAAGTCTTAATCACATCGATCAGAGTTGCGACGCGTTAGCGGCCGGTGGATGTTGGCGCAACGAAAAAACGCTCGCCGATTCGGCGAGCGTTTCGTTTTGATCAATCGAAAACTGTCGGATGTTTACTTGCGTCGACGACGACCCGCCATCACGGTTCCGCATGCTAAAAGCCCCAGCGAAGCAAGAGAGCTGGGCTCAGGAATGGCGGATACTTGTGAGATAATAAGGTTGTCGATGGCAATCGTTTCATCGCTGCTACTACCAGATTGACGTAAAACGAATGTGTTCACCGCGGTTGATTGCGTGCCAATCCGGCCAGTGATCGATTCGCCGCCAACAGAAAGTGTAGCGGTGTCAGAATCCACATTGAAATCTACCAATACCGATACGGTATCACCGAAAGCAAATGACTGCGTTGTTACAGCGTCCGCAGTTGATCCGAAAGATGCGATACCCAATGAGTAGTCACCCGTGCCGTCACTCGCTTCGACGACATCTAAGCGCGCCACGAAAGACTGGGTATTAACGCCGTCACCGTTGTTACCCGAGTTGCCGAAGTGAGCGAAGTATTCGTAGTCGCCGCCCGCAACTGGAGCGTCTGCGTTTACAACCATATCGAATTGATACGAAGCAAAACCGCTGGAAATTTCATCAAAGAAACGGTTCACGTCCTGTGATCCTGAGTCATTGTTCACAATCGCTGCTCCACCGCTAACTGTCACGGGAACGGATCCGCTGTGCGCCTTCCATGCTCCGTTACCAGCCAGGTCGCCATCGGCGTAGCTAAAATCCTCGGTGAAAACGACCGCGGCAGATGCTGTGGCCTGAATCATGGCGGCCGCAACTATGGCGGCACAAAACTTTTTCATCATCACGAACCCTTGTTGCTTCGTAAGAGGCACTGATCTTTCGTACAACGGAAATGATAAAACCTTGCCGAAGCTTTGCAATCATCGCAATTTGACGAATGGTTTTGTTCTTTAAATCTTAACACCAAGCTTAAATTAGGGCTGAGTGATTGCTCTTGATTTCCGTTTTGAAATCAGATCTGAATCATGACGACGGCGATTCTGAACCGGTGGCTTGACCTCCCCCCGAGCCGAAGATGCTCAGCAGGCGAAGGTACGTCTTCAGGTACAGCGAGTAAAAGATCGGGACGAGAAACAGCAGCAGCGTCGTTCCGACGGCAAGCCCAAAGGCGAGTGATGCGGCCATCGGAATGAGAAGCTGCGCTTGGAACGAGCGCTCAAGCATCAGGGGGATCAAACCGGCGACCGTTGTCATCGTCGTTAGCATGATCGGGCGGAAGCGACGGTGCCCCGATTCGGCAAACGCTTCCATCGGTGGATCGCCCGCACGGACACGGGCATTGATGAAGTCGATCAAGACGATGGAGTCGTTAATCACCACCCCCGAGAGCGCAACTAAGCCAAACATGCTGAAGAACGTCAGCGGTAGGCCAAGCAACGCGTGCCCCCAAACGGCGCCAATCATCCCGAAGGGCACGATCATCAAGATCAACAGTGGCTGGATGTAAGACCGAAACTGAATCACTAGCAGCACATACATTGCCACCACCGCGACGGCGAATCCTTGCATCAAGCTGCCCACGGACTCACGACTCTGTTCGGCCTGCCCTTCCCAACGAACCTCGACACCCGGGTATTGCTTGGCCATCTTGGGAAGGTAATTGTCCTGCAGATCGGCGATGATCAAGTTCGCGTTAGCGCGTTGCCAATCAAGGTCTGCGGTGATGGTGATTGATCGCAACTGATCGACTCGGTTGATTTCGCTGAAGCCACGTTTGAGTTCAACCTCGGCGAGTTCTTCGATTGGGTGATCATTGCCGGCCGGGTCACGCACGCGGATCTCGCGGAAATTGACCAGTGATCGACGCTCGTCTTCGGGATAACGCACCATCAACTTGACTTCGTGACGGCCACGTTGCAGACGCATCGCCTCGGCGCCGAAGTACGTGTTACGGACCGTGTTCCCCAGATCGGAAGCGGTAATTCCGGTGGCGATCGCGTTGTCTTTGACTTTGAACTGGTATTCCCATTTACCGGGTGTGTTGTCGTCGGCGATGTCAAAGACGCCATCAAACGTGGCCAGTTTTTCTTTGACCGCTTCGGTCGCTGCCAGCAGGTTCTCTTCGTTGCTGCTTTCGGCAAGCAATTTGAATTCGATTGCCTTGCCGCCGGGGCCTACACCGACGCTTCCGTAGGAAACACTTTCGGCGCCGGCGAACTCGCCTGCTTCTTCACGCCACATCGCGAGCAGCGTTTTGCTGTGGACGTCGCGGATTTCGGTGTCGTAGAGCTCGGCAAAAATCTGGCCGACGTTGCTGCTTGCCGACCCGCCGCCTCCGACGGGATTTTGCGTATTCGTTTTATTACCGACTTCCCGGAACGTCAGGCGAACGGGACCGGCGATCACGTCGCTGCTACTAGGGTAGATTTCGTCGATCGTTTTGCCCTCGGCTTGCGCACGTTGCATGCCGACACGTCGGCTAACACGCCGAAGCGCTTCTTCCATCCGTTTGGTCGCACGATCGGTTTCGATGCCCGGCGTGCCATCGGGGAACGTAATCACCGCTTGTAGGAAGTTATTGTCCGTTTCCGGGAATAAGATCGATGGCACGATGCCACTGCGAACGACTCCGGCGGTGCCGATCGCCAGCATCAATGCCACCGCGATCGGGATGAAGGGATATCGCAAGCCGAAACGTAGCGAAGGTACGTAGATGCTTTCACAAACCCAGTCCAGACCAGCGGCAAAGCGTTGACCAAGCCAGCTCAGCAGGAACCCAAAGGGCCGCAACGGATAAACCAGTACGGAGAGAAATCGAAAGAAACCGGTGTGTGTATGTGAAAGGTGACTAGGAAGAACAAACATGCTTTCCCAGAGCGAGATCAGCAACATGGCGATCACCGCCATCGGGATCACGGCCATGAATTTGCCCATCACGCCAGAAACGAAGAACATCGGCGCGAACGCGATCACCGTGGTCGAGACAGAGGCCGTGACCGAAGGGAATACTTCCAGGGTGCCATCGAGCGCGGCTTTCTTGAGTGGTTTGCCCATCGCCTTATGGGCATGAATGTTCTCGCCGATCACAATTGCATCGTCGACGACGATGCCAAGTGCCATCAGAAAACTGAACAACGACAGCATGTTCAGTGTTTGGTCGCCGAGAGCCAAGATCGCACCGGAGCCAAGGATCGAAACCGGAATACCGAGGGCAACCCAAAACGCCAGACGCATTTCCAAGAACAGCGTCAGGACTAAAAAAACCAGTGCGAGTCCCTGCAGACCGTTGCGTTTCAAAAGATCCAGTCGTCCACGAACTTCGGTGCTGGTGTCATTCCACACCTCAAAACGATAACCGGCAGGAAGCTCTTTGTCGGCGACGTAGGCGTAGACATCATCGACCATCGCCAGCAAGTCTTCGCTCTTGGAACGTTCGACGTTGACAACCATGGCGGGTTCGCCGTTGATTTCACCGACGCGTGTGCTGTCTTCGAATTCATCGCGGACTTCGCCAAGATCGCCGATCGTCAGGACGACGCCATCGCCACGGGTGACCAAAGGGATCTTGCGAATCTCGTCGCCGACGCGGCCTTTGCTTTTCGCGCGAAGCAAGATCTCTTGGCCTTCTGTTTTCATCTGGCCGCCAGGCAGTTCGACGTTGCGTTGGCGGATGATCTGCGCGACTTGGTCCAGCGTCAAGTCATGGCTGCGAAGTGTTGCTTCGGGGATTTCAACGTCGATTTGGTAAGGACGCGTTCCCATGATCGAAGCCGTGGAAACGGTTGGCAGCATCAGCACGTCGTCGCGAATTCCTTCGGCGATTTCGCGAAGTTTCAATTCTTCTTCACGGGTGCGGACATTCGGGCCGATCACCCCGATTCGGATCGCGGCATCACGAAACGTAATCTGTTGGACTTGCGCGTCTTCGGCGAGGTCCGGGAAGCTGGGAATACGATCGACTTCACGGTCGATCTCCGACATCACTTTTTGCACATTGCGGACATCGGATCGCAATTCGGCGAGCACGTACGCGCCGCCTTCGCGAGCGATGGAGGTGACCTTTTTAACGCCGCTGATTGGGCGGATCGCTTCTTCGATCTTTTGGCAAATCGCTTCTTCGCTGTCCTTCGGTGTCGCCCCGGGATAAGGAACCGACACCATCACGACTTCCAGCTCAAACTCTGGAAACATTTCACGACGCATCAAGAATAAGCATGTCCCGCCGATCAGCATCAAGGCGATCATCAGGACGTTCATTCCGGGGGCGTTATCGATCGCCCATTTGACTGCGGTTTTCATGGCGTTTGTTCAGCCCTCGCTGGCAATCCGGCCGGAGGGATCGAATCCAATGGGGACACGACCACTTGGTCTCCGTCCGCCAGGTTGGATCGTTTGGCTTCACACACCCAGTAGCGTTCGGCGGTTTGCAGTGACGGCGCAAGGTTGGGGTCGCGTGTTTTTTCGCCCGCAACGCGAAGTGATTCGATGGGGTAGACGGTTTGCGAATAGGCAACCAGTCCCGGGATCCAATTCGCCGGATCGAACGACTCGCTTTCGGCGTCGGCCTCCGAAGCTGCGACCTCGGCATCATTCACGAGCGTGTCTTGAGCTTTGTCTTCAGGGGAGCTGCTTTGTCCGTCGGCGGTTTTCGCCGCCTCTTCGGCTGCTTTTTCAGCTGCCTCGATAGCCTCTTGAAGGACCTTGGGATCGGGTTGGAATTTCCAAACGCGGTTACCAGGCCGGAGGGCGCGAGCGGGAATCACCACCAAGTCTTCGGTGGGTTGGAGCTGCAATCGGACGCTGACAAACATGCCACGCAGCAGCGTGGTCGCGCGGTTTGCGGTTTGTTCGCGTCCATCGGCATCGACATAGTGAGCTGGGTCGTCAACGACGATTCGAACGGGCACCGTCCGCGTGTTGGGGTCGATGCCCACGCCGTCAAATGAAACCAGCGTTCCCTTCCAGCGTTGCGTGGCACCTTCGCGTCCGGCAACGCTGTACTCGATGATCGCCGGGGTGTCTGGAAGGTCATACCCGCGATAGGCGTCGGCGATGGGCGATTCCGTCGAAGCGTCTCGATTACCCTGCTCAATAACCCAATGAAGTTGGTCCATTCGCATATTAGCGATCACTTCTGACTTGGTCACGTTTTCGATGATGACCAGCGCCGTCCCACGATTGACAAAGTTATTCACGTCGGCTTGCTCGCTGACGATCACGCCGTCGATCGGAGCGTTGACGGTGCAACGTTGCAGATTGACCTCGGCAACCTTCAATTGTGTCGCGGCCAATTGTTCACTGGCTTCTAACTTTGAACGCCGACGGCGGAGCGTTTCGATTTGGTTTTCATAAGTGAGTAATTGCTGGGTGGCTGCGAGCAACGAACTTCGTGCTTTGTCCAGTTCGCTTTTGCTTCCGAACTGGCTAAGACGCTGTTGGCGTTCGACTTCTTGCTGCTGAAGGCGTACTTCTTGGCGAGCCACCTCGAGTGATTTTTGTGTGTTGATGATTTCCTGGTCGACCTCACCGAGTGCCCGGTATTCCTGTTCACGCTGACGAGTCAACCGTTCGACTTCGAGTTCATAGTCGGTTGAATCAATCCGCATGAGGAGGTCGCCGGCGCGGACGCGTTGGCCCGCTTCGCAGACGTTGCTCTTGAAGACGATTCGTCCGGCGACCTCGGCGGAGATCTGTGCTTCTTGGTAAGGAACCACGGTGCCATCGATGACCAGCTCGAGTTGTTGCCCGGTAGACTGGAGCGACACAATCGTTTCGGTCGTCACGGCGGCCAGGCTTTCCAGCACCGCGTCTGGTGAGGTGTCCGGTGGCGGAAGAGGCGTCGCACTGGCTTCGCCAAGTGCCTTCATGACGACGACTCCGGCGACCAGGAGAAGAATTGGAATCGCAACGTTGAACAAGATCCATTGGTCAAGTCGCGGGCGTTTCCTGCGTTCGTTGTTCTTCGTTGTCGCTTTCGTAGTCCCCGATTCTTCGCCGGCGACGCGTGAAGGTCCGGGGGACGGTTCAGAATGCCGCGGCTGATCGGCGGTGATTGTCTGATGATCTTCCATCATCTTCTGTGGGGCTTCGTCGGAATCATTCGTCTGTGCATCATGGTCCATCCGGAGATCGCTCAGTTTGTCGATAAGTTGAATAGGACGCTCGTTGTCGCATCCAATGCGACACACGGTAGTGATCGTTCTTGTTCGGTCCTTGATAGGACGCGGACCGATAATTGGGACGCTACCATCGCCAGATAGCATGGCATCGACGGCACTCCTGGACACTGTGATCGGGTAACCATGGCCAGCCGATACGTGAATCCGCGACGTCGATTTCCGAAGGTAGTCATCGTCCGGTTGGGGGTGTCATCGCCCTCGAAGGGTTCGGAAGGATGGGGTCGAAAATGTGTCTCTACGTTGACGTATTTCCTACCGCCGAGTTCGTGCTTTCTTACCCCTGTTCCAAATCTTTCTGTTTCTTTTTTAAGGGATACAAAAAAGTTTAGTTAGACGTCGATGGTTAACCTCCGAAGAAACTTTGTTCTGCCATTCGACGGATTTCTTGGTAGGTGGTTCCCGTTTCTTCGGAGAGTCGAAACGCATCGTCTGACTCAACCTTAATTCGCTCATCGCCTCCCGGAAGTCGCACCGCCTTTGCGGCGACCCGACCGAGCGGTGTTTCGACCGAGATCTCGCGGCGTGGCAAAATGTCTCGTTCGACCAGTCGGCGGCGGACGCCGATTGCCGATGTGTGGCGGAATATCAACTCCTCCATCGATGCTAGTCGATCGGGGGCGGCGATCACCGACAACAAAATGCCGCTGCGACCTTTCTTCATCGTGCAGGCCGTCTGGGTGACGTCGAGGGCGCCAGCTTTGAGCAGCCGATTCGAGCAATTCGCGATCTGTTCGCCGGTCGTATCGTCAAGATTGGTCTCCAAAACCACCACATGGTCGTGTTCGATCGAGTCGGCCGTCCCAGTCGCCGCGTTTCCGGATACTTGCCCGGCAGAAGTTTGCCCGACAAGAATGCGTAGCAAATTGGGCTGATTCTCCAGGTCCATGGTGCCCGCACCGTAGCCGATCGCATCGATTGTCATACTTGGAACCGGGCCGAATCGAGAACACAGTTCCTTGATGATCGCGGCACCCGTCGGGGTGGTCAGCTCGCGTTTAATATCGCAGGTCGCGATCGGGACGCCTCGCAAAATTTCGGCGGTCGCCGGGGCGGGGATCGACACGGTTCCGTGGTCGATCGTGATTTGCCCTGTTCCGGTAGGAATTGCCGACGCCATTGCCGAGGCAATCCCGAGTTCGGTGGTCGCGATCGCAACTCCAACAATGTCGGCAATGGAATCGATCGCACCGACTTCGTGGAAGTGAACTTTTCGCAGCGTCGTTCCGTGTACCTTCGCTTCTGCCTCGGCGACATGCCCAAAAATACGCTTGGCGAGGTCTTTGGCCGCCGGCTCGATCTCGGCGGAACCGTCGATCATGTCGTGGATGTGGTGCAGATGTCGATGGGCTTTCTCGGGCGGATGCTCGATCCTGACGTATTTGCTGCGGAAACCACACTTTTTCACGTCTTCGGCCGTGATCGAGAGTTTTGGCAAGCCCATCGATCGTAGCGACGCTTCGATCCGTTCCACCGAAGCACCAAGATCGATCAACGCGGCCAGCGTCATGTCTCCGCTGATCCCGCTCAGACAGTCAAAATAAGCCGTTTTCGTCATGGGACGTTCATCCAAGTGAAGGTAGCAAGCAAATCCGTCGAGAAGATCAGAGTAAAACGTCCCGTCAAAAGGGGAAGTCCCCCCAGATGCCGTGGCGATTGCGATTCCGGTTGCGGCCGGGAGCGACGGCATCGAATCACGGCCGACTTGGCTACGATAGATCGGCCGACTTATTTAAGCGGCGGAAGTGCCAACATTTTTGGCCGTTCAATCTGTTTAGAGAGCATTTCGGTTCGGAACGCCGTTTGCCGTTGAACCCCGCGCGGAGATCGCTATACTCTGCGACCTTCACAAACAGCATCTTGCTGTGATTTTCACTTCCGAGGACGAGGTGAGAGTCGAAAAACGACACAGAAGCGTCCGTTTATTGTTCGCCCTGGACGCGATTGACAGGAAATAGACTCATGAAAGTTGTCAGCAGTATCGGAGCTCTCAAATACCGTCACCCTGACTGCCAAGTGGTGAAACGCCGCGGTCGCGTTTACGTGATCTGCAAGAGCAATCCCAAATTTAAGGTTCGCCAAGGCGGCGCGAAGGTCAAAAAGACTCGTCGCTAAGCCGAACGGGCGGCGCCTCTGTGACTGCCCACGATTGCCAAGAATAGTCAATGCCGCGTGAGTGCTCATGCGGCATTGTTGCTGCGCCGTCATCGCGTTTGGATTGCTGGAGAGTTTGCGGCGGCTCAGCCCTGGTGACCGGTTGCCGGATAATGAGAAGAGCTCAAAGATTGCGGCTACTGCCCCGGCAACACCCAGATGTTCGGGGGCGGCTCATCGGCTGACGAACGTTAGCCCCGGTCATTGCACCGTAACCGTGGCTAACCCTCTTTTCAAAGGTTGACGAAGTAACAGCCGGAGCGGTCCGCACGCTCGTTGGCGATTCACGCTTGGGCGAGTTCCGTGATCGCCTGCGAGAGCATCTTGTCCAGCCGTACTCGGCGTTTTGTCAGCGTCGCTTGTTGTCCCAGAATTGCAATCAGCGTGCTCTGGGCTGCAGACTCGATTTGATTCTCCGCCAGTCCGTCTCGAATCGATGTGAAAAAAGCTCGCTGCTGTGAGTCGGTGCAAGCTTTAGGGTTAGCGGGACAATCGGTTTTCCAAATGAGATTGCCTTCGCGATCAAAGGCTTGTCCGTTTGAGAGGTCCAGCGTTCCCTTGGTGCCGTGAATCGACTCACCCAGTGCGTTCCAACCCCGCGCGACCCGGCGGCACTGCGATAGTAGAGTGACGTCGCCGAAGTCATACTCGACGGTTTGATGATCAAAGACTTCGGTCTGTGGGCCTTCCATCGCGGCACGAACTTCTGACCAGCCACCTTGGCCTTGTGCGGCGAGTGGCATTTTCCCGAGTGCATGGTGAATCAGGTCCAGCCCTGCGACATGCTGCTCGACTAAGAAATCACCACCTTCGGCGAGAAAATGGTTCCAATTCTTGACCCGGTAGTCCTCGATTGCGTCACCGGATTGAGGTGAGCGTTTCCGCAGCGGTCCACCATTGCAGTACGCTTTTGCAAACACCGGATCGCCAATCAGGCCTTGCCTAAGTTGTTCGATCGATTGGATGAAGCGGCGATCGTACCGACGCTGGAACCCCACGTGGACGGTGAGTGAACGCTGTCGTGCCCGTTGGGCGACGGGATTGAGTGCAACGATATCGGCAAGGTCACCCGATAGCGGCTTCTCGATAAAGAGATGTTTGCCGGCGTCGACCAGTTTCGCGATTGCATCGGCACGGCCGACCGGAGGCGTTGCCAGATAGACCACGTCTACGTCCGCCGCGAGAAGTTGGCGTTGGCAGTCTTGACCGTTGGCACGAATGCAATCGTCGGCGATTAACGCTGCGTGGCGACCTTTAAGCATTCGATACATCGATTGGGTTTGTGACCCAAAGCGGTCAGCAAGCACGGCGACTTGAAGATTGAAACCGCTCAATCCCAGGGCTGAATTGGCGAGTTCCTTCGCTCGTCGCCCGCAGCCAAGAAAGCCTATACGAATGGGCTTCGCGTCTGCTTCCAGGTGATCGTCGGCGTGGGCGCTCGTCTGGGAACTGATTCCCCCGGCAATGGCACCGCCGGCAATGATCAAGCCACCGTCTTTGATAAAGCTGCGCCGAGCAAACGGCGATGAATCTTTCGACGATGCCGATTGTTTAATTGCCATGTTGATGGAAGCTTTAGATTCGGTGGGGAAGTTGGCGAGACGCGATTGATCGGGCCGGCGGGAATGGACGGATTCGACTTTGATTCAAGATTTGGATGATCGATCAGGCGAAGGCGGACGCTATGTGCACTGCGATATTTTGTGCACTGCGATATCTTATTAAACTCGATTCGGATGACTACCGCCGTGTTTGGTCTTCAACCTAGTGCGCCTTTTAGAACAAATGCCCGGGTTCGACGAATCAGCCGACGGTCGTTCGCCACGGCTGTTGCACCGAAGCCGTCGGAAACGCCAATCCGGTGATCCCAATTTCAGATGTTGGCCAAGCACTGGGGCGATTGGAATTTGCTTTGAAATTGACGATTGATTCGAAAGTACGAAAAGGGCAGTCCACTTTTCTTTGTCACAGTTGCGATGGGGAGGGGCAGCTTTGGCGACGTGAATAGCAACGGTCGCGCAATCGTGACGACTCTCTACGCGCCTTCGCGCATCTTTTGCCGGGCTCGACTGAGCAGTGGTCCGATCGAATTTTCCGATAGGCCGACGACTTGGCTGATCTCATGGTAGGACTTGCCTTCGAGATGGTACATCCGCACGATGTTCGATTCCTGCGGATCCAATCGTTGCATTAGGCGTTCGACTTCCTCGCGATCTTCGATCCGCGTCGCTTGAGAATCAGCTTGCAGATCTGATTCTTGAACGGCGACCATGTTTCGCTGGACAAGATCGGACAGACGCCGGGCAATGACCCGACGAGCGACAACCGTCAGGTAGGTCGCTAGTGAACTATTCCGGCGGAACCGTCGCAGGACCCCGCGGTCGTTCGCTAACAGGACCAAAAAAACCTCGGCGATCAGGTCGTCGCGGACAGAATCGTCAAGCTCGATCCCTCGCGACTGTGCCGTGTGGTTGGCGACGTGAATCACCAAGCCGAGGAATCGCTCAACAAAATCTTGCCAGGCGCGCGGGGCTCCATCGATGCAACGCTGGAGCAGTATTCGATCAATCTCTGAAAGACTCACGGTGCCGGTACCAGAAGGAGAGGCTCGTCAAAAGCCCGGGGTGCTGCGTAACTCTCCGGCGAGATCCTTCGCCCAGCAGACTCCCTCTATGTTAGGTAGGCGAGGGGCAAATCGCAAGCTTTTGAGAGTGGTCAGCAGGGTGATCGGCTCCCTTCACACGGTCGGGGGGATCCGATTTTGACGGTTACGGCATCCTCAGGGGCTAACCCTCAAATCACCGCAGTCGTTCACAAGTGACCTATGTTTACTCATTAAGAAAACTAGTCGCAAAGTTCAGCCCGCTTGACCCGATGACGCACCCCAACAGCCTGCCGACCAACGGTCCAACTAGTCTCGATCCGTCTGTCGGAGGAGTTCAATCAAGCATTGCCCCCTCGCAGTACTCCTCGGCATCCCCTGACATTGGAGGAATGCTTGCAAACCTGCAATTTGCCGCACAAGCGGTCTCTGGCGAGGCCGGAGCTGACACGGGGCAGAATGAGCAAACGGTGGTTGAAAACCGTCTCGCTGCGGTGCGTCTTGGGGTCGCGACATCGCTGTATTACGCGCTGCGAGCGAAGCACGCCGCGACAGCCGCACATGGGTTGCGTGTCGCGTTATTTTGCAGCAGCTGGTCCGAGGCGATGGGGTTGGAATCGGATCATCGAGACCGGATCGAAGTTGCGGCGCTTCTTCATGACGTCGGCAAGATTGGCGTTCCCGATCGAATTCTTCGTAAGCCTGGAAAATTAACCGTCGATGAACAGCTTGCGATGGACACTTGCCCGACGCAGAGCTGTCAGATCTTGCGAGGTTGCACCGGAGATCTCGATTTGTTGGACATCGTCCGCTACGGCGGTGTGTGGTTCGACAGCCGTCGAGACGATGAGGCGCCCAGAGGCGATGCGTTACCGCTGGGTGCGCGAATGTTGTCCATCGCCGACGCGTTTGACGCGATGACGACCGAGCAGGTTTATCGTCCCGCGATGAGTCGAGACGGCGCGATCGCGGAATTGGTCCGTGGTAGTGGGACGCAATTTGATCCGACCTTGGTCAATGACTTTAGCCGCTTGCTGGAATCAAAGCCAGAAATCTTACAAGGCACAATGGTGCATCGATGGCTACAGCAACTGCGCCCCGAAGACTCGCGTGACTATTGGACCGGGGCGACTTCGTTCTCTCCTGATCGACCTCGCAAGGCTCGGGGCGAAACTGTCCGCCGAGAAACGTTGTTCAACACTCAGTTGCACAAGTCACTCAAAGACGGTGTTGCTTACACCGATAGTGAGGGATCGATCGAAATTTGGAACGCGGCGATGGAGCGGATGACCGGTTTGACATCGGACGCGATGATAGGAAAACAGTGGTCGGCCACGGCGCTTCGGATGCGCGACGCAGATCGTGAGCTGGATGACCAACTGATTTGCCCGCTTCAAGAATGCCTTGATACCGGTGAATCAGTTCGACGCAGCATGGTGATCGAAACACCAGGAAGTGATCCCCTATCGGTGCATGTCGAAGTCGCTCCGGTGGTCGGACTAAAGCCAGGATCGATCGGAACCGTGATCGTGATTCATGACCTTTCGGATCGGAAAAATCTTGAACAGCGACTTAGTTCGTTACACCGACAAACACGACTTGACCCATTGACACGTGTTTCGAACCGCGCGCACTTTGACGAAACACTGGAGCAAATGGTTGAGCAGACGGCGAAGGGAGGCCCGACGTTCTCGCTGTTGATTTGTGATATCGATCACTTTAAACGTATCAACGATACCTACGGCCACCCTGCCGGCGATGACGCACTAAAGGTATTTGCAAACATTTTGAAAGCCCATAGTCGTGACGGCGATTTGGTCGCTCGGTACGGAGGCGAAGAGTTTTTATTGTTGGCCGCCTCGTGTGACAACGCGACTGGCGCCAAACGCGCCGAAGTGATTCGTCAAGCGCTCGAACAAACCGCGGTCGAATCACTTGACGGCGAGTGCATGACGGCAAGCTTTGGAGTGACCGAATTCCAGTCTGGCGATAGCGGCGAAACCGTGCTCGCGCGTGCCGACCGCGCACTACTAAAAGCGAAGGACAACGGTCGCAACCGGGTGATCCAGTTGGGGCTTGGAAAAATGTCCGAAGTCGCCGCCGAACCTCAGCGGGGCGGTTGGTTTGATTGGCTGACCGGCAACGACGAAAGTACGTCCACGGTTGTCGATATCTTGATGCCTGTCCCGATCGATTTGGCGATCGAAAAACTGCGTGGTTTCGTTTCCGATCATCATGCCGAGATCGTCAATGTCGCCGAAAATCAGCTTTCGTTGAAAGTTACGTCGCGTCCGACGCCCGGTGGACGCCGCCGCGTCGATCATAAAATCACCTTTCATGTCGTGTTGACGCTCAGTGCCGCCCAGCAAGACGAGATGCTGTCGCAAAACGCTGACCAAGCGAGCTTCACGAAAGTCCATTTGGAAATCAAGCCGATCCGCAATCGTGACCGTCGCCGCCGCGACCTCAACGATGCCGCGAAGGAGCTGGTGGCTAGTTTCCGCTGCTATCTGATGGGCGAGCTTCTGCCAAACCGCACGTCTTGATCAACCGTGACGTAGCGATGCGACCGCAACAGTGTTGCGATCGAAAACTGTGATGGCGACGACGATCTGCTATCGTAAGGACTCCACGTCGTCTGTTTGTCGTCGCATTTTGCCCATCGCATATGGCCGATCATGTCGCTTCGCATCCCTTTGATCTGCTCGATCGCTTGGTGTCACTTCTTTGGGTTCGTTTTCGGTTGTTCGCAGTTAAATGCGGAGGATCGAACGGTTGACTTTCGGAACCAGATCCTCGCTCACTTAACCCGACATGGTTGTAACGCGGGGGCCTGCCATGGAGCTGCCTTGGGGCGTGGCGGGTTCAAGTTGTCGTTGTACGGAAGTGATCCCCCGGCTGATTATGATGCGATTGTCCGCCAAGTCGGTGGCCGCCGAATTAATCTTGCCGAACCTACGCTCAGCTTGCTGTTGCTGAAAGCGACCGAATCGGTGGAGCACACGGGTGGGTTACGATTTGACGACCAAAGTGAATCTGCTCGCTCGATTCGAGACTGGATCGCGACGGGCGCGAGTTACCGATCGAGTCGAACATTCGACCGTGTCGAAGTGAGTCCGCATCGATCGGTGGTCCGCGACGAGACACAGCAAACGCAAATCAAAGCTGTCGCGCACTTCACGGACGGTAGCACGGCCGACGTTACAAATTTGACCGTGCTCGCGGCGGAGGATCCATCGGCGGTATCGATCGATGAAGACGGGCGCGCGACGGTCCATCGTGCCGGCCGGCATGTTGTCGTAGCGCGGTACTTGAACGAGGTCGTTCCGATCGAATTGTTGCGTCCGTTTGATCAACCGTTCAAGGACTCAGCGGACACAAACGACGAGCACTTTATCGATCGCGAGATCAATGCGATGCTTGCGACGTTGCGTTTAAACGGTGAACCACCATCAGACCGTTGGGCACTACGTCGCCGCTTGAGTTTGAATTTGGTCGGACGCCTTCCCGATTTTGTTGAATTGCCAATTGGTTGTGACGATCTGACGGGCACTGATCGTGATGCGGTGGCGGCATACGTCGATGCATTGATGCAGACAGACGCGTTCGCAGATTACTGGACATTTCAACTGGCATCGTTGCTGCGAGTTCGTCAACACAATGACGATCGGCAGGCGATCGAAACCTATCATCGCTGGTTGCGGCAGCAGGTCGCTGATGGTTTTGATTACCGTGAATTCGCGACCGCTCTGATCGGCGCGCTGGGCGACTCACGAGACGTCGGTCCGGCAAATTTCTATCGAACCGCGAATGGCCCTCGTCCGATGACGGAGTTCGTTAGCGAAGTTTTTTTAGCGAGCAGGCTTCGTTGTGCCAATTGCCACGACCATCCACTCGATCACTGGACTCAGGATGATTATCACGGGATCGCAGCGATTTTTGCAAAGGTCAGTGGAGGTCGTCAGATCGGACTCAATCCACGCGGGAACGTCACTCACCCAGGCACCTTACTACCCGCGGCGATGCGTTTGCCAAACGGCGAATCGCTTTCCGATCGTGGCGCGGCTGACGGAAACTCAAGCGACCCCCGGCGTCAGTTTGCCCGATGGTTGACCTCTCCTGAGAATCCTTACTTTGCCAACGCGATCGTCAATCGGCTTTGGAAACACATGATGGGGCGGGGATTGGTGGAGCCGGTTGACGATTTTCGTGCGACCAATCCGGCAACCCATCCGCAATTGCTACGCGTGCTCGCCGCGGATTTTGTGTCTCATGGATACGACCTTCGTCGAACACTGAAACAGATTGCGATCAGTACGACTTTCGCTAGGAGCGGTCGAAAATCTGGAACGCGTTCCGATACGCAGTTCTATTCCCATCGTCTTTCGACGCCAATGTCGCCAGAAGTCCTTGCCGATGCGATTTCCGATGTCGTTGGTGTGTCCGAACCCTTTGGGCAGGTAGCCGTGGGGACGCGCGCGATTAAGTTGATCGACCCTGAGACAAGTTCAACCACACTCGATGTGCTGGGGCGTTGTGATCGAAAGAGTAGTTGCGAAGCAGAAGTTCAAACCGGAAAAAGTCTCGCGCAAAAACTGCATCTGCTCAATGGTCCGCTTCTCAATTCGAGGCTATTTGCAAAGGGAAGTCGTCTTGACACCTCGTTCAACGTTTACGCTGCGGACCCAATCGTTGATGATCTGGAGATCGTGGATCAGTTTTACCGCGTGGCCCTTTCTCGACCGATGACTTCACGAGAGCAAACGTATTGGAAGCAGCAACGACATTCACTCGAAGACGCCGCAGCAAGAAAGGCGTGGTTGGAAGATTTTGTCTGGAGTTTACTAAACAGTGAAGAGTTTCACTCGATTCGTTAGTCCCTCAGGTGTCACTCGTCTATTGGACGTGTCATGAGCGTGAATCAAAACTATTGCGATGGAATGTTGCGTCGCGACTTCGTTCGGATCGGAGCCGTCACCGGATTGTTGGGAACGATCGGGTCTCAAATAACGCGGGGGAGCGAGACGGCGGGGCAACGATCGGCTCGGCCGTTCGCCAAGTCCTGCATCTTGATCTGGCTCGACGGCGGCCCCACTCATCTTGAAACCTTCGATCCAAAGCCAGACGCACCGAGCGAGATCCGGGGCCCTTTCGGGTCGATCGCGACGACGATCAGCGGGGTCCGGGTTAGCGAGTGCTTGCCGAACATCGCCAAGCAGATGGACAAGATCGCGATGATCCGTTCGATGACATCGCCACTCGGGGAACACAACTTTGGAACGCACTACATGATGACCGGCTATAAACCGTCGCCGGTACTCGACTATCCACCGGTCGGTGCGATGGTCGCTTCACGCGCGGATCAAACGTCGGTGCTACCGGAATATGTCGCCGTTCCTCAAGCAACCCGGAACATCAATTCACACGGCTTCTTGCCGGCGAAGTTTGCTCCATTTGAAGTCGGTGGGAATCCGGGCGACGCAGGCTTTCGTGTTCGCGATCTTGATTTAGTCACCGGGATGACGCTCAGTCGACTGTCGCGAAGAACACAATTTGTCGAAGCTTTGAATCGATTGGCGGACTCTGATTTTATTGACGAAGACCTTCGCCGTGCCTCTCGACTGATTAGCTCGCCGGAAGCGAAGCAAGCGTTTGAGTTACAGGACGAGCCCGATACGCTGCGGCAACGCTACGGACGAGGCGGTGGCGATCCGATCGGACAAAGCTGTTTGCTTGCCCGGCGGTTAATCGAACGTGGAGTGGATTTCGTCACCGTTCACAGTGGCGGGTGGGATACACACCAAGACCTCACCCAGTTGATGTCTCGTTTCCCGGGTGATCGCAATGCTAAACTGCCATCTCTGGACCGAGCCGTCGGCACACTGCTGGATGATCTCAGCGAACGAGGCCTCCTGGAGCAAACGTTGGTGATGGTGATGGGCGAATTCGGCCGCACCCCCAAAGTGAATACCTCGGGTGGACGTGACCACTGGCCGAATGTCTTCTCGGTGCTTTTAGCCGGCGGCGGTGTTCCCGGAGGACAGGTGATCGGGCGTAGCGATTCGTTAGGCGAAAGCCCTGCCGATCGAGCGATCACGCCGTCAGACTTGACCGCGACCGTCTATTCACTGTTGGGCATCGATCCTTCGATAACGATTCAAACACCGGGAGGTCGCTCGGTACGGTTAGCGCCCGATGGGGCGTCCGCGGTGCTGGAACTGATCCGTGCCAACGCCGTTTCGTAACGGTCAACCATCTTGTCCCAGCCGAATCGTTCAATGATTTCACGGCCGTGATGTCCTAAGCTTTCGCGAGTTTCGGCATGATCGATGAGGTATCGAATTCCCGCGGCAAGTGCCGGCGTCTCATTTTCGACGAGCCATGCGTTTCGTCCGTGGGCAATGATTTCACGCGGTCCGCTCTCGCAGTCAACGCTAATCGAGGGCACGCCCAGCGACATGGACTCGAGCAGAACCGATGGAAAGCCTTCGTAGTGGCTTGATAAGCAAAATATGGTCGCTTCGGCCAAATGCGGTTGCAGCGGTCGAACCCAGCCAGGCATTTCAAACCGATCGTTGATTCCCAGTTCTGTAGCTTGTCTCTGAAGCTGTCGGCGCAGACTTCCGTCACCATAGAGAACCAGTTTCCAATCGGGATGTCCTTGGGTCGCTCTGGCGAACGCAGTGATCAATCGGTCGAATCCCTTTTCGGATTCTAGTCTTCCTGCGGCAACGATCGTTCGGTTGGCACAAGCGATTTCACGGTTTGAGTAAGATGTCGGCGTTTTGATCGCCGAAGGGATCACAATCACATGGTTGCTAAAACGCCTCAGATAGTCTTTCGCAGTCGGCGTTAAAGCGACCACGGTTGTCGCCTGACGATACAGGCGACTTCGCATCCAGTTCCAAACCAAGCCCAATCCTTGCGAAGCTGGGTCGCTGCGTTCACAAACCATCACGGGCAAACCACGACCACGAAGGGCCAGAAGCACATCAAGGTTCATACGGTCACAAAACGAAAGGACCACATCTGGTGACTGCCGCTCGATGACTTTGGCGAGGGTAGTGATCCGGCTTCGAATCTGTCTAATTCTGTCGATGCCGGAACGAGGACCCGTTCGATTTTCGGTTTGCCCGGTGACATCGAGGTTTAGGCATGCCCGTAAGACTCCCGGTTCGATCGATAGCGAACGCGCATCGTCCGCAAAGTATGTGACCAAGGAGACATCGTGACCTCGGCAGAATAAATCGTTTGCCAGCCCCGCCATGACTCGTTCTGCCCCGCCACCGGAAAGCGAATGAATGCAGCAAGTGATCTTCAATGAATCGTGACGGGGATAGGGCGTAGCGTTGGAGGCGGGGGCAAAGACTTAGTGAAGCGTTTGGGATGGGGCTCTTTGGGTCGCGGCGTGGGCGCTCATCGGGACATGGCAGGTTTACATCGTCTAACAATTGTCGCTCCGCAACGACCGAAATTCCCGTCAGACGATCGCGCTAGCAGCTCATCTAGCCAAATGGCGTTAACCGTTCACTCGTTCTGAAAACTGCGGCAAACGCTTATCGGCTGATTGATTGTAATGAAGCGTTAAAGAGGCTCAACTTGCGAAGGTGTCGGGATCGGTTCCGGCAGTATTTCTTCGCCCAGCTTGGGAACATCCGCCGTGTCAGTGCCGTCCTTCGGTATTTCATCTGAGGCCGCCGGGCTGATCGGCAACGCGGGTTTCAGCATCTTGACATCCATGTTCGGGACTACCGTAGTTGCTTGATAGTAGTCGACCCATTCTTGCAACATTCGGTGCGTCGAATCGAAGCCGGCCATTGACCGCATCCAGCTCAGGTCGGGATTTCGTGTGATACTTTCGTAGCGTTTCGACAATTCAATGATGTCCGCATCCATCGCTTCCGATTGGGCCGCGTCGGCGACACGATCGGGTTTTAAGTAGTCGTTCCAGATCTCGCCTTCTTCACCGAGTTCGGCCAATTTTTGGTACAGCAAGGCAGCGGATTGGCGAAGGCTAACGAGTGAAAACCGAGGGTGTGGGTTTTCATCCGAAGGAAGCTCGTACGAAGGGACTTCGAAAGGCTGGGCCGCCAATGGTTCGTGCGGCAAAGTTTCCA
Organism: Roseiconus lacunae; assembly: GCF_008312935.1. Lineage (NCBI taxonomy): Bacteria > Pseudomonadati > Planctomycetota > Planctomycetia > Pirellulales > Pirellulaceae > Roseiconus > Roseiconus lacunae. The sequence continues at coordinate 108,794 of NZ_VSZO01000015.1, forward strand.
AGTAGGAGGGAGATAGCCCCCGATAGTCAAGTTCGACGCCAAACGGTGCGTAGTAGTACGATTCGGGGGTCCGGTAGTTCAGCGGGTATGCCGGGTGAATGTGCGAATACTCGTATCCGTATCGGTATGCGGGGCGGTACGATCGAGACGAATAACCATAGGAGTAGTACCGTGGAGGCAGTGCGCTGTCCGGCCTAACATTCAATGAGAAAAAAGGCGTTTGAACGCGAACACCACTGGGTTGCGAAGGAAGCGGCGGGGCCGTCGCAATGGGGCCAAAGAACGGACCGGGAATCACGGGGCCAATAAACGGCGGACCATAGCCGCGGCGGTAACGCTGAGCCTGAACTGTCAACGAACTGGCAACGAAGACGATGCCCACCAGAAAGAAACGGGTGGGGACCGAAATGGTGGACAAGCCGATTAAAAAACGCATGGGATCACCTGTGAGAATTTCGTTCGATGGCGCGCCACCGTGCACGGCGATCGGAAGATCGTTTCCGACTGCACACCATTGTAGCGTAAGCCCTCGACAATCCAGGCAAGCCGCCGCGACGGCGAATATTTCGACGCCCCCACGATTCCGGCCGTAAAATCGGTTTGTGCCAGTTGTACCGGTTCCCAAAATTGCCGCCTGGGTCTGCGTTGCCTCACCAGGAACCAGCCCGTAGGCATCTCGTTTGACGGGGGCATAGTGATCGACAACGTTTCGTTGGATTGCTTTACGGGGGGCGTCTTCCGGGATCGACTCTCTGTTTTTGGACCAGTCCAGTGGCGTGATCCATCGGAAGTTGTTCTCATTCCAAGCGTAGAAATCATAGACGCAGGTTTCGATCGTAGAGAATCAACCGTTTCGCTCGCAGGAATTGAGAGACAGAGCCTCGCCATTCGGAACCGTGTTCGTTAAGCCGGGACTTCATTTCAGACCATGCATACGCTGTACATCTTTGGTGGCTCAAGCACCGCCTTGGAAATTGCCGACGCAATCCCTCGAAAGCAAGCCGAGGTCTTTCATGTCGTTCCGGTGACAGAGCCACACGATGGTCAGACTCGCATTCGCATCGACCGTCTTGAGCAACATCTCGAAGGTCGGAAGGAGACGGGATACATCCTTTCAATGGCCGACGTGGCGATCAGGGAAGAGTGTCAGTCGGTGGCCAAGCGTTTGGATCTTTCACCTCGGTCGGTGATCCATCCCCTGGCCTTTGTGTCACCAACCGCCAAGGTAGCGCAGGGGGCATATCTTGCGGCCCATTCGGTTGTCTCGGCAAACGCCGTGTTACAACCGCATGCGATGATCAACTTTCATGCCCTAGTCGGGCATGATGCCACGTTGGGAGAGCATTGCCGACTTAACCCCGGGGCCAGAATCGGTGGCAATGCAACCATTGGCGACCGAGTTCTGATCGGTGCCAATTCATTCGTCTATCAGGGGACGAAGATAGGAGAAGATTCCGTCGTCGATGCGATGACTTCGGTGCGTTTCGATCTGTCAGCCAGACAGATCATCAGCCAACATCGAAACAACGGACGCCCACTGAAACGTCCTCTCGTCAAACGCTTCCTCGCCGAACAATCGCAAGATGCTCAGCGGTAAATCGATCAATAGAAAGCCGGACAACCGTAGATCGAAGCGTTCGACGATCTGATTCATTTACGATCCGTACGGCAAACAATCTGCGCCTTCGGCGTTCGAATGGCTGGATGGTTATGCGGTGCCACCGGCATCGATAACAAGATCCGTTCCTGTGACGGATACACCGGCGTCACTCATCAGGTAGGCTATGCCTCCGGCGACGTCATCGATCGACGCGAGTTTCTTCAAGGCGCTACGGCTCTTGATTTTTGCCAACGATTCTTGGCCTAGAGTCTCAGTCATTTCCGTTTCCAGGAAACCTGGTGAAACGCTATTGACGGTGATGCCAACTTTCCCCAATTCTCGAGAAAGCGACTTCGTAAATCCGATCAGCCCCGCTTTGGTCGCCGCGTACACGGCTAGGCCACTGTAGCCCGTTCGTGCGACAACGGAAGCAACGTTGACGATGCGGCCTCGGCGCTGGATCAGCATCGACCGACTAGCGTATTTGGTAACTAAGATTGTCGATGTCAGGTTGATCTGCAGTGTGTCTTGGATGTCCGATTCATGCATCGTAGCGAGCACACCGTCTAAGCCGACCGCCGCATTGTTTACCAAGCCGTATAGCTCGCCGTGTTGATCGATCATGTTGCCGATGCGGTGACGAATCGAATCCGGCACGGCTAAATCGAGTTGTTCGAATACGATAGGGTGTTCGAACGCTTGCGATTCAATCAATTGAGTTAGCGGAGCGCTGAGCGTTCGGCCCGTCGCGATGACCGCATAACCTTCGCCTGCAAGTCGTCGTACAACCGAGAGTCCCAAGCCGCGCGTGCCGCCGGTCACCAAGACATTTTTTGGGGAAGCCATCTTAACGAACAATTTTGCCGGTGTCTGTGATTGCAATGTGGTCGACGACGTCAATCAATGCGGGAATCTTGTGACGATCAAGACGAGTCCGGCACCACCGTAATGCGCGTGCGGAAAGGTCTTTCGGTGGAAACTTGTGTTCTTCACTCGCGACTATTTCTGCGGCGACGACCGAACCGGAGAACGGATTCTTTTTTGCGTATACTCGTGCCAAAGAAACCTCCGGCATTGCCTGCAGAGTCAATTCAATTTCCTGCGGCATGACCTTTAGTCCGCCAACGTTGATCGTGCCGTTCGCCCGCCCCCGGAATTGGATACGATCATCGATGAGTTGAACGATGTCGCCTGAATCAATAAACCCGTCATCGCCGGATAGTGGTTCGTCTGCTCGTTCGTTGACGTAGCGTTGCTGAAATTTGGCATGTCGCAGCAAGAGATGATGGTCATGATCGATTTGCAGTTCGACGTTACCCGGACACGCATCTAAGTAGGAAATCGGAAATCCAGCACGCCCATCGTTCACTGCGAATCCGACCCCCGCCTCGGTAGAGGCGTAGATGTGGGTGATACGGGCACCGGGATAACGTGCCTGCAATGCGTCGAGAAGTGGCTGATCGACAATTTCCCCACCGAGCGTGATTTGTCTCAGTGGAAGCGACGCCGACTCTTGTGACATTAAGATGAGTCGCCAGAGTGTCGGTGTCGCCGACAGTGCATTGCAACCTCGCCGAGCGAAATCGGAAAGTTGCTTGGCCAGCCCTTCGTGATCGTCTGAAAAAAGCAGCCGTGACCCGGCGACCCAGCTTTGCAGAAAGACTTGCAAGCCAGCGAAGCTGCCGAGCGAATACAGTGATCCCCAACGAAAAGTCTCGCCACAGGAATCGCCTCGTCGACAACTTCGGGTCAACGAGTCAAAGGTGTGAGAAACAAGCTTGGGAACGCCGGTCGTTCCCGAAGTCGTCATGATCCACCTTGTGGTCGATGCTGATGCGTTAGCATTGCCGCTCTCCGAAGTGAGAACCTCGGACGGTGTGGCATGATGGTCGTCACATCCATCGCCAAGGCACCGGAACAGAAACGAAGCAGGTTTGAGAGGCCAAAACGCACCGGACGTATCATCGATCGTTTCGGTCGGTAATTCGAGAATCAGTTCGCTTAGCGAGTGCTTTAAAATGCTCTGTTTTCGTTCGGGTGAAACCGAACGGGGAAGCATGGTGATTTGGTTGGCCAGTCCATCGAGTAGCACGAGTGAAAGCGCGAACGAGCGGTCATCAATCGCTTCGACCGCGACATTTCGATTTCTGGCGATCGCAAAGGCATGAGATGATTCGGTAAGCCAGTGCTTGATATCCGATACGCGAATGATTTCATCATTAACGGTCGACCAAAGCGGGCGGTCGTCCGGTAAATCAAATAGCACTGACCGAAGCGATGAGAATCGATTCACTTGAGAAAATGGTCTTCGTAGATGGCAAGAAATTGACTGAAGGTCGTGGGGTAAACCGCATCTTCCAAACTTGCGAAGGGATCGTCGCCGAATTCCCGCTCTAGACGGGCAACGACAATCGCAAAATCCATCGAATCGAGACCGAATTGCAGCAGCGCTGAGTCGTCGGTGATTGGCTCGGCAAGCGACTTCTCACTTTCATGCGCGACCTCTCTCATTGCTGTGAGAATTGTTTCACGAATTTTCATCAGTGGTATCTCGTGGCTGTATCTCTTGTCCTATGAACGCCGGCATCGTCGCATGACCTTCGGCGGCGATCCCTTTCCGCGAAAAAACTGTAACGATCGTTTGGAATAAGATCTGAATGTCGAGCCAAAGATTACGGTTGTCAACATACCAAACATCCATCCGGAATCGTTCCTCCCATGCGGTCGTATTGCGTCCGTTGACCTGAGCCCAGCCGGTAATTCCAGGTCTTGCTTCGTGACGTCGGGCTTGTACCGCGTCGTAGCGTTCAAGGTATTCCATGAGTAGGGGGCGCGGCCCTACGAGGCTCATTTCACCGCGGAGAACATTGATCAGTTCCGGCAATTCATCAATACTGGTTGAACGGAGGAAACGTCCGAAACGTGTCAGTCGTTGTTCATCCGGTAAAACGTTACCAGAACGATCATGGCTGTCGAGCATCGTTCGGAACTTTATAAGTTCGAACGGACGGCCATCAAGTCCCGGACGCCTTTGTCGAAACAAGATCGGACTGCCTAAGTTCCAACGCACCAAGATGGCGGTCAGCATCAAAATTGGCGAAAACGCAAGAAGCAGTATTCCAGCGATCACGAAATCAAAACAGCGTTTCAGCATCAGTTGAATCTGCAACAACGTTTAGTGTCGATACTCTTATTGAGCTTCTGGGAACAATCAGCCAACGGGGGGCAAGCGGTTGAAGACGTTTCCATTTTCGAATGCTTGTGGATTTCGCGGCTTGCCGGTCCCACCACGTCTGACCATACGCTACGCCGGGGCACTCGCTTTCTGAGACGCATACCAAGAAATCGTTTCATAAAGCCCCGCCCGAAGATCATGAGTGGGAGAGTATCCGATGCCTTGTTGCGCCCGGCTGATGTCCGCATGAGAATGCCGCACGTCTCCCTTGCGGAAGTCAGCGTAAATGGGGGCGGGGACATGTTTGATCAGTTGCTTCTCGATCGCGATCTCCTTAACCAGTCGATACAATTCATTGAGTGAGCATCGGCCGCCGGCTGCAATGTTGAATACATTTCCGGCCTGTTTGACGGGACTGGTTGCCGCCAACAAATTGGCTTGAACAACATTGTCGATGTAGCAAAAATCGCGGCTGGTTTCACCATCACCGTTGATCGTAATCGTGTCACCATTCAAAACCGCATCGATCCATTTGGGAATAACGGCTGCGTAAGCTCCGTCGGGGTTTTGGCGGGCCCCAAAAACATTGAAATATCGCAATCCCGTAGCACAGAAATCAAGCGAATTCGCGAAGGCGATTGAATACAGTTCGGCGACGCGTTTTGAAACTGCATATGGTGATAACGGATTTCCGATATCCGACTCTATCTTTGGCAGTTGAATGCTATCGCCGTACACGGAGCTTGATGACGCATAGACAAAGTCTTTGACTCCAGCTTGCTGAGCCGCATGAAGCATGTTCAACGTACCGATGACATTGTTGTCATTCGTAAACAGCGGGTCCGCAATCGATCGCGGAACGGAACCGATTGCGGCTTGGTGTAGCACGCGGTCGACGGTTTCGACGGCGCGTTTGCAATCATCGATTCTCCGCACGTCGCCTTCGATGAACTGGAAGTTTTGCCAATGATCTGGACCGACGTTTTCCTCTACAAGCTGCAGGTTATGCCGAAATCCTGTCGAGAAGTTATCCAGGCCGACGACCCGTTGGCCTAGTTGCAGCAGAGTTTCTAGAAGATTCGAACCGATGAAACCGGCCACACCAGTGACCAACCAAGTTCGAGAATCTTTCTGAATTAGTTCTCGCCATCGGGAGACGTCTCGATCGACAATCGTGGATTGATTTATAGGATTCATCGTATCTTATGGAAAGAATTACAGTGCAAATGTGTCACACATCGAAGGACGATTTTTTCGCTAACGCAGCGCGGTAGGTCGTTAACAACGAATTCCAAACGGCTTGTGGCTGAAAATCGTTGGTAACTCGGTTTCTAGCAGCGTCACCATGAGCCTTGCGAAGTGGCTCGGAAGTGAGGTAACGTTCGATAGCCGAGGCTAATGCGATGGAATCTTTCGGTTCGACAAGACTTCCGGTAGCCCCGTCGACAACCGCGTCGGTGCAACCGGTGACATTGGTCGCAACTACTGGGATACCCATCGCCGCAGCTTCGAGAACAACGTTGGGGAAGCCTTCACGATAGGTTGGAAGCACCAGAACATCGATCAGTTCGTAGGCTGGGACGGGGTTGGCGAGCATTCCGGTGCTGAAAACGTTCGGATCTGATTGGATCAGCTTCGATACCCATTCGGGCAGATCGGAATTTGCTTCGTTCGGTCCGATGCACAGCAATCGCAAGTCCGTATGCGTTTTCCGCAGTTCAATAAATGCCTCTGCGAGTTCTTGGCTTCCTTTGTCGGCCGAGAATCGACCGACAAATCCAATGACTTTTGTGTTATCCGGAAGTCCGAGCGTCTTTCGAAGTCGCATCGCTTGTTCGGCAGTGTCGGCGGTTCGGCTGAAGCGAGCGACGTCAATGCCATTCGAGCTTTGTGGGGTGAGCACGAATAGCTTCTCTGGGCGATCAAGTTCAAGCTCGACCGCTCGCTCACGGAGGCTTTGGCTAACACAGATGGTGAAATGAGAGAATCGGCAAGCGACTTTTTCCATTGCAAGCAGCGCGGATGCCGCGAATCCTCTTAAGCCGTCAGCTCGCATCCCGCGCAGCGTATAGATCCGAATCGGCACCCCGGCGATTCGAGCTGCGATGCTGCCAATGAATCCAGCCTTGGGAGTACTGTAATGTATGATGTCGGGTGAGTGCCGTCGCAGGATTCGTATTAGCTTGAGCAGGGCGACAATGTCTTTATAAGGGTTGGGATTGCGATCCATTTCCAAACCGATCGTTGAGACCCGTTCACGTTCGGCTGTTTGGTCAAGTAGATCGCCTGGCGCCGAAATAACGGTGACATCAAAGCCCGCTTCTCGCATGTACGCCAACTGCCCACGGAGTAGGATGTTCGCGGACATCGGCGACGTAATGACTTGGAAAAGTTTTGGACGTTGCTTCGGATAACCGTTCTCGTGCGATTGATTTGATTCACGCGAAGTCATAACAGCGGTTTCAGCGGGCTTCGGTGACCGACTGATAGAGGTGAACAAGCCGATCAAGCATTGTTGACAGACCGAATTCTGTTTTCGCGCGCTCACGGCCTCGTCGTCCCATGAGTGATCGTTTGTCGGGAGATTCGACCAGCAGACGCATCGATTCGCAAAGTGAATCCGGGGCGTCTGGGGGAACCACAAAGCCACTTTTTTGATCGGCGATCAACTCGCTAACGCCACCGACGTCCGTTGCAATCACGGGTAGTCCGGACGCCATCGCTTCAAGAAGCGAAAACGGAAACCCTTCCCAGCGAGAGGTGAGTACGGCAACATCCGCGGCGGGCCAAAGCCGCCCGGCGTCAGACTGGTAGCCGACGTACTGAACCGAGTCGTCAAGGTTTCGCGATCGAATTTCGTCCTCGAACGATCCGGTGAAGTCCTTTCCGACTAGCACCACTTTGAAACCCGATGTAATCGACCGTAGGCGTGCGACCGCGTCAAGAAGCATGGCGTGGTTTTTCGCGGGCCGTACATTGGCAATCATCATGAAGATGACGTCGTTACCGGTCAGTTTGAGTGCTTCCCTAGCCGCCGTACGGGCACCACCGTTGCAGCAGTATCGGTTGACATCAATACCGTTGTAAATCGTCACCAATTTTTCATCCGGTATCTTCTCGCGCCGCGCGAACGCACGACTGACCGCATCTGCGTTTGTCATGTAGCGATCGACACAAGGCGATGTCATTCGGTCGAGTGAGACGTGGTACCACTTTCGCCAGTCGTCTGTACTGACCTGACCCGAAATGATAGATGCATCGCAGGCCAACTTTGCGGTCACTCGGCCGACCAAGTTTGCGCGAAGGCCGTAGATGTGAATCACATCGGGGCGTCGTTTGCGAAGCGTTTTATACAGCCGGGGAGCGACTAGCCAGCGGTTGACACCTTCGTGCGGGATACTGTGAACGGGGACACCCGACTGTTCCCAGAGCGGGGCGGCGTTACTGTGTGATCGGAGGTTAAGAATGTTCGCATCATGTCCCAAAGCATTCAGTTCGGGAACGACCCAGCTTAGTCGGCGTTCAATCCCGCCGAGACCTGGATTACTTAATAAGAACGTGATCTTCATTTTCGCGCTTACTCGGTCATTGCTCGTCGGATTCCTGTTCCGTCGTTTCCCGTTTGGTGCAACCGGGGACCAGATCGGGGCGAAACGTTCGATCAACGATGCTATCCGTCCGTTCTAAGAACGTATCGCCGACCATGTCCGAAGAAGCCGGAAACCGTTCGAGTGCCTTCCGCTTATAGTCATCAAAGTTTCCGATGATTCGTGCCGGTGCACCACCAACGACGCTTCCACTTGGCACGGATTTCGTGACCACGCTTCCGGCCGCGATGATGACACGGTCGCCGATGCGGACGCCGGGGTGAATGATCGAGCAAACACCGATGAATACGTCATCGCCGATGACGATGGGAGCGACTTTGTGACGCCGACCGCGCTCGTCAGCAATAAGCGAAGTAGCGCCATCGTGCGTTAAGAAGAATACTTCGGCCGTGATCGTGACCCGGTTGCCGATCGTAATAAGCCATGGTTCGGTGCTGATTCGCGTCGTAATAACACGACAATCGTCGCCCACCTTGACCCCCATGAATCTCGCCGCCGCGACGCCGCCGCCAAAAAGACGAATGACATGGTAAAGCAATAACTTAGACTTGCGAACAAACTTGGAATGCATGTCAGATCGCGAATCAATTTTTGCTTGCGGAAAGTTGTTCAAGAAACTGCATGATGGCGCGTCCATGTTTTTTGTGGCAGAATTGCAACCGGCAAGTATCTTTGCCCGATTGCCCGATCCGGCGTGACTCGTCTGCCGATTCACTGAGTTCTGCGAGTGCGTTTGCGACACGTTCTGGTTGATCCCCTGGCGGGATCGTCCACGCATTTTCACGGTGCCGAAAGTAAACCGATAGATCGCCTACGTCGGACAGAATCACAGGTTTTCCGGCTAGGAGATAATCCGGCAATCTGGTCGGCAAGCAGGCACGAGTTTGGATCTCGTCTTCACGAAGCAGTACAAAGCAATCACTTGACTGAAGGTATTGCCGAAGCTCCTCGTCGGAAACCCAACCGGTCAATATGACACGTTCTTTTAGGATCGGATCTTTGTCGATTAGCGCACGTACGTTTCTGCCGTTACTTCGAGAGTGGACTGAACCAACGATGACAAGTTCCGCATCGATCCGGTTCTCGATCGCTTGCTTTAGTCCGGCGAGCATCGTTTCTGGAAGGTCACGCTCCGCCAACTGACCTAGGTACAGCATTCGAAATCGATGGGGCCGAACATTGGGTCTCGAATCCGAAGTCGGAAATCGATCGTCGTCAGCATCGCCGAGAACGGGGACCTTCAAGGTCGGCGTTCGCTTCGACGTTGCGAATGCTTCAAGCCAACTTGAAATTGCGATCACGCCGTCAAGTCTGGGAAGCAGGCGGTGAAGACAAAGCCATTGGTCGAGCGACTGAAGCATGAGAACGCGTTTGAACGTCACCGGGTGATATTCGGTGATATCCATGATGCAGGGAATGTTAAGTTGCCGGCAGTGTGACGCAATCGGACCGCTAATGATTCCGGAATGTCCGTAAAGAATGACCGCGTCGATGCGCTCGCGAGCGATCGTTTCCCTCGCGTATTGCCGAAAAGAATGGCGAAGCCGAATCGCTCGGGCTAGATAAAACGGCAGGATTCGCAGCGGACGAGACCATGCGATGTTGAGAAACTTGATTCCGTGTCTGTCGGTTTCCCATCGCTCTGACGAATCGGTTGGTGTCGCTGTATTCGAGACAAGTTTCGCGGCAAGTACATAAGGTTTAGCGCCGCACGATGCCAGTCCCCGAGCGAATTTCTCAATTCGATTCGCGGCGGCGCCACCGGTGGGATAGTCGACCGGAAGAACAATAAGGACGTTCATTGTGCGTCGTTCGAGATCTGAGGGGAGTTCTCGGAAGAGGGAAGATCTCGAATGAAGCGAGCTGGGACACCGCCCCAAACTTGGTTCGCCGGGATCGATTTGGTGACGACGCTGCCTGCACCAACGATCGAAGCTTTCCCGATAGTGACATCTTTCAAAATAATGGTTCCGGAACCGATAAACGCGTCCGGGCCGATGACGATCGAACCGGTTGTAATCGGTCCGACGTTCTCTCTGCGTGCGACCGGATCAAGCTGATGAAAGTCGGTGTCATAGATTTCGCATCCGCCACCGATGAAGGTGTTGTCGTGGATTTCCACGGTCTGCTGTGAGATGATCGTGGTGTTTGAAATTGCACAACCATCGCCAATGCGTAGTCTGCCATTACGCCCGATCCAAAAAGCCATTCGTCGATCGGCACCGACGAAATTCGCGCTCCCGGAATTGATCCGAACGCGATCGCCAATCGAAAACGTTCCGGCATTGAAAATCCGAAGGCATCCGCGAACACGAAGTCGTTTTCCGCATCGTGCGCCCCAATACCAAAGTCGGATTCGTGAAAGCGGGGACCAGAAAAGAAGTGACGCCCTAGAAGTGATCACAAAAAGGATCAGCCTAGTCGTTTGAAGGACGGTTCGGTTAGCCACGCTGATCGGTTCCCCCGAATCGCGAAAGGACTAACATCGGGGGAAAGTAGGAAAGCAACGAATCGGGTGACAATCCAAACGGAACTGTCATGAACTGGACAATCAGCACGGGGAAATAGACGACTGCCGTCAAATTACAGGGGTTAGCAAACCAGGATTTAGGTCGGATTCGAATAGCCGCCATCAGAATTGAAACAAACAGACAAAGCATCGCAACGCCGCCCTTCAACGAAAAAACCAAAATGCCGAAGTGCAGTGTCAGCCATTGTGCGGCAGATTCTTTTTTGATCGCTTCTCTGGCATCAAAGTATCCGCCAAGTCCGCGGCCGATGAATGCTTCAATACCGACTTGCTTGAAATAGACTTTGATTTCGTCAAATCGAGACCCAAGGATCGGATGCCCCTCCGGGTCTAGGAATCGAAACAGCAACTGCCTTCCTGATTCTGTAAAGCAAAACGCTATCGCGCCGACCGCGGAGGTTGCGGCGAGTGACGCGGTCAAGACAATTCGGCGTCTAGAGTCAAACAGTGGTCTGAGAATGATGAACGAGAGGATGAGAAGTGCGAACATTCCAGAGGACGAGCGGAATTTGAACAGTCCGACCTGGATCGCAAAGGCGACAAAGAACGCGACGACTTGAAGGACTTTCCAGCCTTTCCCGCCACGATGCAGCATCCCCCAGATTCCGAGGAATATCCCCGAACTGATGAGCGGGCGGAATTGAAATGCGAGGGTGTTTGTTCGCCGTGAACCAATGAACTGGTAGTCCGCGTCTGCCGTTCCCGCTTCCGTCGTCACCGGGGCCACGATATCTGTCGTCAAGAAAATCAATACCGCTGCGACGTAGAAAACCACGGTCAGTGACTTCGTCGCCACGGTCCAGATTTCATCATCGATACCGGTGATCCACAGCGTCGAAAAGAACCACAGTGCGATCAACTCTTTACCGGCTCCCGTGGGGCTGTTACCTCGCGCGATTCCATACGCAAACAATGCGACTAGAAGAACCTGCCAAAGTCGAATTTTGACCACTTGAATGGTGCGAAGTCGGGCGGTCGAATTCGCTGTGTAAAGCCGCATGCCGACTACGAAACTGAAAAATGCACTGATGCCGCCGAGTTGTGACACGAGACGCATTGGGATCGGAACCCCCATCACAAAAAACAGCTTTCGAATCGCAGTAAAAAACAAAATCGTAAAGCCGAGCAAAATCAGCAATCGCCCAAACTGGGACCGGGACCTTGATCTTTGAAACTCTTTTGCGCGCCGAGAGCCGGGCATCGTATCGGAGAAATGAATGTGGTTCATTGCGATGCCGAACAATTCATGGCCGCGGACTTTGTACAAGAGAACTTGCCCCCGACTCATCGGTCGCAATTTTTAGCAGGCCGTTGCGGATCATTTCCGGCCATCGCCAAAGTGGATGAAATCGCAGGAGCCGCATCAATACTCGGACACGAAGCGATTTCATGTTTTTGGGGTCGCAGTTTGGTTGCCTCGTTAGTGAATCGAGTAACTCCATCATCAGAGCCAGCGTTTGCTCACCGACTGGAACTTCACGGCGCAACGATCGAACTAAATTGCAAACGGCTGATGATGGAATCGGCCGGCCGAGAAGCTGTTCGACCCAGCGATGACAGACCCGTTCGGCGTTGGCCGACTGTTGCGTGCGTTTGGTTTCCGAAATCGAACCCCCGTGCCGGCGATAGTAGATGAGCGGGGTTTTCAGGTTTGCGCCTTTGCAATGTTGCAGCATCTCAAACCAGAGCTGTTTATCTTGCGAAGCGGCAAACATTGTGTCGTAGGTCAATCCGTGATCACGCAATACCGCCGCACGCATCATCACGGAAGGGTGTAAGAACGATGATGCTCGACCCGTCGTTTCGTGCCAACGAATGTCTTCATCGCTATGCGGCATTTGTTGAGTGCCGCGCGGATTTCCGTCTCCGTCAATTGTGATCGCCGAACTGCCAAGTAAACCGATCTCGGGCTTGCAATCCAAGAAATCTACCTGCTCTTGTAGTCGCGTCGGTAGCATTTGATCGTCAGCGTCTAAACGCGCGATGTAGTCACCACGGGCTTGGGCAAGGCCAATGTTGAGTGTCGTGGGCAGTCCTTGATTGCATGAGTTGCCGATCACTTTCGTGTTCCCATGATCGACCGCGAATCGATGGGCAATCGAAAGCGAATCATCACTCGATCCGTCATCAACAAGGATCAGCTCCCAGTCAGTAAACCGTTGCTCGGAAACGCTTCGCAGCGTTTCGGGTAGGAAGTGTGCTGCGTTGTAAACCGGGATAATGATCGAAACGAGTGGGCTGTTTGCCATCTGGGAAATTCGCTGAAACGATGGATGGGCTAGCGGCCTAACGGATTTTGAATTTTCCAAAAACTCGTGATGGCAGCGACCAGCGAATGGGTGCTGTCGCGAGCGATTGGATGAAACAGGTCCGCGACGATGCCAATCACCCCGCTGATGGTCAGGCCGACCACAGCACCGTAAAGCCCAAATGACTGAATCAGCAGCGTGTAGCCGATGACCGTTACGGCGGCCTGAATGAACGCCAAGTACATCGCATATTTCATCAGGTTTTCTGTGATGATGAACCACATTCGAACGCTGCTGGTGAACAGGACAAACAGCGGAATCGACATCCACATCAATACTGATCCGGATTCCCGGTAGTCCGGGCCAAAGATGAACGCAAAGCCGAATGACGCGAAGAACGCGATCACAAATAGGGCTGATAGGTAAACGATGATCGTAAGCCGATACAGATTCGTAAGTGATTCGAGAAATGTATCTCGGCCGGTCTGAGCTGCTTTTACGAGAGTCGGAACCAAGGATTGGCAAACCACGTTAGGCAGCAGTGTCAAGAGCAAGAACACGCGTAACGCGACCGAGTAGATTCCTAATTCACGTTCGCCGAGCAGATCTCCGACGACCAACGCCCCAATTTGAGTCTGGATGGTGGAGGCTACTCCGGAGGGAATTCGCGGCCAAGCATCCCGCATCAGTCGCGCCATCCAATCGACGCTGGGAGTCCATTGGCGAATCGACTGTCCCGATGCGAGATAGAAGTAAACCAATAACGCGGCATTGACCCAAACCAACGCAACGTTGGCCCAAATAAACCAGACCATCGTCGCACCGAGGAAGACTGCGACGATCTTCGCCAGCGACGCTGCCACGGTCGCGGTCTGAACCGCGATGACGTTGTGCTTGGCGAGTACCTGAGAGGTATTCCAGCGTTGTAAAAGGATGAATACGTTCGCAACGTGAACCAGGGATGCGATGCCGACGAGGTTTTGTGCGATCGTGTCGTCCGGTCGGACGATACGAATTGCCATATTGATCACACCAATTGTCAACCAACCACTAATGAATCGAAGGAAGCATGCTGATCCAAGGATCGCATAGCGGTCATCGGGATGTCGCACTAAGTCTCGGACTAGCACTTCTTCGAGTCCGAGCGTCGCCGCGACACGAAACAACGCGACAAACGCCATCGCGTAGTTGAGTAATCCGAAATCTTCAACGCCAAGATACCTTGCGACAACGACACCGACAAAAAACGAAATCGCCGCGCCCAACAAACGGTCGCTCAGTAACCAGCCAACGTTCGATAAAATGCGGGCCTTTTCGTCCTTCGCTGAAAGACGATTGATGACAAACTTCGGAAGCGGAAAACGACTTAAAGAGGACAACTGAACTGGGACAAAGAAATGAGATTGATTCGTTCGGGTTCGGCTCATCAGCCGACAAGCGTTAGCCCCGGTTGTCGCACCGAAATCGTGGCGAACGCCATACGGCTAATCCCAATTTCGAAGGTTGACGAAGCACTAGGTTGCCAGCAGAGGGGCTGACGTTTGCTTGACTTGATTGCTTGGTGTTGATGACGACTCGGCGACGTTTCGGTAGCACCGAAGAAGGTCACGGACGATTTGCTCGGGGGCATGTCGCTGAAGTGCCGCTGCTCGGCCATTCGAGGAGAGCGATTGGGCAAGGTCGGAATTGGAAAGGACGTCATTCATCCGTGCAGCAAGCATCGTCGAATCACCGGGGCTACACAGCAATCCTGTTTGTCCATGGCTGACGATCGATGACAGACCGCCCGTGTCACTGGCGACGCACGGGACTCCTACAAGTTGGGCCTCGCAGAGCGCATTGCTGCTGTTTTCCATCAAAGATGGGGTGACGAAACATCGTGACGTGTGCAGATGAGAAACGAGGTCCTTTGCCGGAAGCCAGCCAAGAATGTCTACCGCATCATTGAGCCCTAGTTCGGCGATGCGCCGATGGATGAGACGGTTAAGACCGCTCCTTCCCGGTTGTGGTGAGATTCCGGCAAGCTTTAATCGAACCGGGATATCCACTTGGCGTAAGTTTGAGATCGCTTCGAGAAGGACAGGTAGGCCTTTAATCGGCGAGGCGCCGGAGGTGCTCATCACCGTTAAAGCACTGGATTGATCGAGCGACCAAGCTGAGGCTTGCCGAAACGACGGACGGATCATTTCGTCGACATGAAAGTAGGACGCTGACGGATTGCGAAATAACGCGTGTGCATGATCCCACGCCGTTCGTCCGATCAAGGCGTCGACACCGGCCAAGATTTCGCGTTCCAGTGGAATCTGAGCCGCGTATTTCTGACGAATTGTGGCCGGAGTACTGTAACGCAGTAGATCCGATACCGTCCACGCCAACCGGCGATCCGACGACCGTATTCCGTGGTCGTAGACACGGTGTATCTCTTCGACAATTCCTTGGATCGAAAGGACCGAAGGCACGTTGAGCATCCCACGAGAACGCACCAGTCCGAAGATCCGCTCGCTACCGTGAAAGTGAATTAAATCGGGCGCCCATCGTTTGGCAATTTGAGTTGCCTTGTGGAGCAGCCGATTGATTCGCGTTTTCCGAAACGCTCCGTAGGTTTCCAAGACACGGTTTGCACCAATGTTGAAGTAGGTCACTTCGTCGTCTGCGAACTCGACGTCGGGGTATCCGGGAAGTGACGTAACGATTGCGAGTTGTACTTCACCCGAATCGAGGAGCGGTCGGACCAGCGAACTCATCCAGAACCCGCTTCCAACGGTCGGTCTGCCAAACCTTTGATTCAATGGGTCCAGCGGGACGTTGGTAAACCAAATGACACGGAGAGGCCTCTTCGACAGTGATTTGGTCGAAGCCATCGTCATCTTAAGTTTAGCTTTAATGAAACGGAGCTCTCGAAAGACTGCGGCTGATCGAAGTTGGTCATGAATGGTCGGTACATCGAACTGACGGCGTTGGCCCAGAAAACTGTTTCGTAGTGGTTGGGCGACAAAGATCCGTCGCTAGCGCGGTGGGAAACGGTTTTAAATGGCTCTTCGATTCTTGTACCAATCGACGCATTGCGTACACGGCTCACGACGTCTCTTGCGCCATCTGTGCTCGGCTGGCGAGTGAAGAAGCTGCCCCTTGCAGGTACTCGGTAGATCCTTTGCCGAGCGATAGCAGTCGCGAACGAATCTCTTCGACATCTGCTTCAGGGGATGTCAAGAATGCGATTAGGTTTTCCACGGCGGTTTCGTCACAAGGCAACCGTTCGACTGACAGAATTTTGGGATGTTTTGTCGCGTGAATATCTCCCTCATCATCGGCGAGCTCCTCATAGAGTTTTTCGCCCGGTCGGGTACCAGAAAAGACGATGTCAATTGCATTCTCGGGAAGACCGGAAAGTCGGATAAGGTCGCGGGCAAGATCGACGATTTTGACGGGCGACCCCATATCCAAAACAAACAGATCACCGCCGGTGCCCATCGAGGCTGCTTGGATTACGAGCTGGGACGCTTCGGGAATCGTCATGAAGAATCGCGTCATGCGTTCATCGGTGACCGTGATGGGGCCACCACGCTCGATTTGCTGCTTGAACAAAGGGACGACGCTGCCCGCGGAACCAAGGACGTTTCCGAAACGTACGCTCATGAATTGTGTCTTTGATCGGCAACTGATGGCCGAGACATACATTTCCGCGACGCGTTTGGTTGCCCCCATGACGCTTGACGGGCGAACCGACTTATCGCTTGAAATCAAAACAAACTTAGAACAACCGTGTCTATCCGCTGCGTCGACGACTGACTTCGTTCCCAGCACGTTGTTGATGACGGCTTCGCGGACGTTCTTTTCCATCAAGGGAACGTGTTTGTGAGCGGCGGCGTGAAAAACAACGGCAGGTTTATAGCGATCGAACACTTCGTCAATTCGCTCGCGGTCGCGAATGTCGGCGATGACGGTTTCTTGGATCGTTTGTCTGCCCAGTCGATTTAACTCATTGTCGATGTGAAAGATGCGGTTTTCTCCACGCCCCAATAACACGAGTCGTTCTGGGTTGAAGCGATGAACCTGTCGGCAAATTTCTGATCCGATACTCCCTCCGGCCCCTGTCACGAGGACAGTCTTTCCGGTGATCAAATCACGGATGTCGCCGAGGTCAAGTTCGGCCGGTTCGCGCCGAAGCAAGTCTTCGATATTGATGCTTCGAGTCGGGATCGTTTTCGTGCCATCCATCCGCTGTTCGAACTTCGGGACGATTTGCAATTCAATATCGGTTTTCTTGCATTGATCCATCAACTCTCGCATTACCTTGCCAGGCAACAACTCTGTGTGGACAAGAACCTTTGACAGGTTGTGATAAGTTGCGATCTGTTCAAGATGATCGAGCGCACCGAGCACCTGGAATCCGCCGGCAGTTTGGTTCTTTTGCTTTTTGGAGATGGGGTTGACCGAGATCAATCCCACAACTCGAAGTGGTAGGCGTCCGTGAGATTGGATTTGGCCGGCCAGAAAGATCGTTTCGGTGTCGATACCGACGAGTGCGGTCGCTTGGTACTGATCGGGACGCCAGACCGGTCGCAACACTTCGTCAAAGACTCTCCAACTCGATCGTAGCCCACCGATCACGAGTAGGCTTAATAGCATGTCAGAGATCAAGACCGAGCGGGGAATGCGAACGTTGTGGCTAAAGTAGTCTGCCGCCAGCAAAACCAAGAAACAAATCAAGCATGCCCGAGCGATGCCGATAAGGTCACGGAAGCTGACCATCCGCCACCATCCATGCAACTGACCACCGATCCCAAAGATGATGATCTTGATTCCGACGATGACCGGAAGTGTTACAAAGAATCTGACCCGATAGGTATCTGGGATTTTTAGGTCGAAGCGTAAAGCGAACGCGAACGTATAGATTGCCGAAAATAGCACCAAGTGAACGATGCCCAAAATCCATATTCGATTGGACAGAAGGAACCGTCGAAATCTCGATTTCAAAGACGTTGATTCGGTTGATCGCATGAGATGCCGCCAAAAATGCTTCACCCCGGCAACGCATCGGAGGCTCAATCGCAACAATGGATGTCTGCGATTGGAGGTGTCCGGGTTGTCAGAGCCGTCGGTGCTATTGATCCGATTCGCTGTTTTGAATTTGTTGATCGAGTAACGATGCGACTTCGATCAATGATGATTCGGAGCGTTCCAGCCCGGTGTCTTCCGTCTCGAGCATGAATTTCATCAGCGGTGGCCATTCCGTTTTGCCCCAGCAGACTTTACGTCTCAAAAGACGGTGTTGAACACGATCTAAAAACACATGCTCGCCCAATTGAAACCAGTAGAGCACTTGAATTTGTCTGCCATCCTGCTTGAAAGTCAGGATCTTCGCGGGAAATGATTTTTCCGGCGATCGTTCGATTTGAATGTCGTTGGTGTCGATCAACTCCCATCCACTTTCGCGGTAACACTGCTGGGGAAAGTGAAGCCGTAAATAGTCGTCGGTCCAAACGGCATGGACCAAAACATCGGTCGCTTCCTCGTTACGATAAACTCGATCAACACCAGACTTCGCACAAAGGATTTCGCGAAGTCTGGGGTCCGCCGGCAGGTTCGTCCCGGACCAACTACCGAGCGTCAACGGCATTTCGGCGAGGTCCTTTTTTGGGGGGACCACCGATCCCATTTCGTATCCTTCGCGGATGTAGGCAACCGCAAAATTGCTGGCGACCAACAAGACGAGTACGAAAACGCTTTTCGAAACAATCCTTCTGTTCATTTCGCCAATGTTCTCACGAGGTGGCAGTTAAAAAGACGCGTCCGCACGGTCGTCACATTTATCGATCAACACGGTCCCGGCGATCTGATGCTCCCATGCGGGAATTGCGTCAAGGGCGCGGTGCATTGACGGAATCCGACTGACGTCCCGGCGTGCGGCAAACAAAATTCGATCGACATGAGGGCAGAGGTAACCCACGTCAGCAGACGTCAAGATCGGACCTGCGTCGATCACGATCACGTCGGCATGGCTTCGAAGTTCGCTAAGCAGTGGCCCCGCGTTCCCTTCGACGAGCGAGTCGATCGTCTGCGAATTGCACTGTCCGGCGGAGACAATTTTCAATCCGGGAATGGTCGATTCAAGGATTGCCGTTTCGACCTCGACTTCTTCACGCAATATTTCCGACAGTCCAATCTGATTATCAGCACCGAACATTAGATGTTGTCGGGGCCGGCGTAAGTCAAAATCGCAAAGGATGACGGAACGAGATTTCGAGGCCAAGCCACGGGCAAGCTGAGCGGCGACAGTCGATTTTCCTTCGCCCCGAACCGTGCTGGTCACTAGCAATACCAAGCAATCGGCATCGCGGCTGTCGTAGGTTCCGATCATGGTTGCGCCGACACGCTTGGCCGCTTCGTGCAGTCGGTTCTGCCATTGTTGACCTTTGCGGCTCTTGGTATTGCCAATGTTTTTCAGTGCCGATCGGGGAATCACCGGTAGGGTGCCAACCACCGGGATCCCGGTCTTTCCGTCAAGACCTCCGGCACAGCCGACACGTCGCTGGGCGAAGTCCAGGCCGAGAATCAGACCGAACGGAACAAGGAAGGCTAACATCCCACTTGCCCCAGACATCCCGACGCGTTTTAAAAAGCCGGCGGGCTGCAGTTCCTCCGCGGATTGGATTTTTTCCACCCGTGGACGGGACTCAAGCTCGACTCGAAGTTCCTCGCATTGCCGCCCGATTGATTCGATAACGCGATCGAGTTGGGCGAGTTCGGCACGCTCCATTTCCACCTCAATTGAACTGTTGCCAACCTTTCGGAACTCCTGCATTAGCCGTGACTCTTCTTGTGTCAGTTGAGCCAGTAATTCTGTCGTCACTGGAAGCTGCGCTTCGAGTTGAGCGACCCGCTCCTCCGTTTCTTTCTTCGCCAAATGCATCCGGGCTCGCTCGCGGATGGGCGCAACCGCGAGAGCTTCCTCGATGATTTGTTCGCGCCGTTCGTTCAGCGCTTTGTCGATCTCCGCTTGGACTTGGCGGTAGGGGGATTTGGCGTCCGAGCGAAACGCTGCTTCCGCTTCGGTCTGGGCGCGAAAAGAACTCATTTTGTCACGGACCAGCTCGTTATAGATCCGGTCCTGTGCGATCAGGCGGTCAATCTCCGATTCTTCCAACCAGGACTCGGTCGGCTCCTGAGACACAGTCTCCTCGGAAGGCAGGTCCTCGCCGGGACGCCGCCCGTCTGCCAATTCATCACCCGGTTCGGCCAAGGCATCGCCTCGACCCTCCCGCCGCAGGGTCGAAAGTGAGGCCCGCAGCGCGGTGAGTTGTCCCTGCATTGCAAGTTTTTCTGACTGATGCTTGATGAGTTCTCGGCGAACGTAACCAAGTTCTTGGACCAGCATTTGTTGCTTAATCGCCAGGGTGGCTGAATCACCGGTCCCGAATTGCTCCACCAAGTTCTTGAGATCGTTGCGTTGGCGAACCGACTGTTTGAGTTTCTCGTCGAGTACCTTTTCAATTCCGGTCAACTTTGAAAGACGCAACGACTTCTCGCGATTGACAACTTCATTGAGGTAGGCTTCGACGGTCGAGTTGACGATCGCAATGGGATTTGCTTCGAGCGGCGCGACCGTCGAGATCTTCATGATCTCTGTGTCTTTGGGGGTCGTTACTGAAATGTTATCGAGCATCCATTCGATCGGACGCTCTTCATGAAGGACACTCGAGTCCGACAACGCCTGGTTGCGCAGGGCCGCCGTCATCACCATGTGAGTTTGAACCATTTCCCGCTGAGTTCCCTGAAAAATTTCAAAGTCCACCGGCTCGGCGCCATCGAATACCAAGTTGGTTTCCGTCGCCGAGAGGCGAAGGATTGCGGATGCGACGTACTTCTCCGGCAGTGACGTGAAAACTGCGATCGCGACCGCAACGCCGATCGGAAAGCCGATCATCGCGGCGAGCACACCCTTTCGGCGAAGTGTGTGCAGGAAGTCCTTCGGATCAAGTTGAGCGACGTCGTTGTCGGAGGGAACAACATCACTCGTATTCCAACTCGGTGGGAGCGAAAGTTGCTTTTCTTCAGTGACAGGGGCGATCATTCTGCATTCTCAACAAAACTGAGATGATGTAACTGCGACGTTCGATGAGTGATTCAAGCGGTCGTTGACTTGATGGTCCCGATGGGAACGTATTCATCGTGTTCGGCAGGAAGTAGCTGGCGAAAGAGCGTGATCACGCCCCAGACCATTCCGGCCGCGAGCGGAAGCATTAGGAAGCCAAAGAAGTCGTGGAAGACCGCTTCGGCGAGACTGGAGTCTGCATATTGGTACAAGATTCCGGTCGCAACAATTCGGATGATGTTCGCCAGTACGGCGGCAGGGATTGCCATCATGACCGCGAGCGCACCTTCGAGCTTGTCATCGAGCATGAGCGCCGCTGAGACACTGACAGCCAGGAACAACACGGTCGATCGAAGTCCCGAACAGGCTTCTTCGACTCCCAGCTCGGTATTGGTTAGTACGATCACATTGCCGAACGACGCGGCCGGGATGCCCAACGTCTGAAGGATGAAAGTACTGGCAATCGTTGCCGTCCGCTGCAGCGCGAGGTTGCCCCAGCTGGCCATAAAGTCGGGCAACGGAATCATGAACGGAAGGATGATCAATGAAGGCCAAAGCCACTTCAGCATCGGGATTCCGCCGATGATTAGTACGATCCCTGCCAAGCAAATCGGAAGTGACAAGGGAGAGAGAACCGGATCGGACATGTACGCGGAAAACCCACGCATCACGACCGACAGAACGATCAGCGGGAGGCCGATCCAGAATTGGCCGCGAAGCTCTTGGTTGGCAAACAAGGCTCGTCGGGACCAGGCGAGATAAATCGCAAACGGCACGACGAAGAAGCCATGAATGTAGTCCTGGTTCCCCCACCAACGACCGGCGAGCTGAAGGAGGACGGACCAATAGGTCAGCAGCACCGCGATGCAGATGATCGCGGTGGCGATAAGCCATCGCGCCGCAAGCGGATTCGAAGTTGCTGACGGGGGCGATTGGTCGGATGACCGGTCGCCCATCGTTGGCTTGCCGGAGGGCTGCGTCGTCGCAACCGATGACGGTGTGTTTGTCATGGCTCTGTCTGAAATGGCTCGATTTGAATCTGAATGGCCGAATGATCAGGTTTGATGGCGATCGCGTTAGGGAGAAGGTTCAGGTGGGTGGTTGGCTACGGCGCGGGGGAAGGGGGGGAGCGATAAAGCAGTGTTTCGTGCGGCTGCGGCTTCGTTTCGTGCGGCTGCGGCTTCGCCACCGTCGGTGACAATCTGAGTCAACGATCCCTGGATTGGGTTGTTAATGAGAATCACTATCAGTATGGTACTCTCGATATCACTTGGCGAAAGGGTGCAAAGCGAAAGTAATTCTTCGCACAGACTTCATCGGATCTGCTCTCGACCATCCCATGTGACGGTTACGCTTAGGCGATCTCCAACGAACCTAGTCGCTGTGGTGATATTGAAGTGTGATTGCAGTCGAGTTGCAATTGGGGGTTGCCCGAATGACTGAATCTCGGCGATAGTTCTACTTGCACTCTCGACCTCGGTGAAGACATTTTCCCGCTCGGATTCATAAGCCTTTCATGAAACGAACCGTCAACTCGAAACTTGTCATCGCACTCTCCGTGTTGGTGGCCATCGCGGTGATCTCCGTCTTTAGTTTGCACCGCATGCAGGCCGGCCGGACCGCCGGCTTATTTCTCAACGAGGCCCGTGATGCGGCCGCAGAGGAAGAGTACGCAGAAGCCTTGCGCAGCTATCAGTCGCATCTGCGACTCGATCCAGATTCGACGGAAGGTCTCCGTGAACTCGGTGAACTGTATCTAAAAATCGGTGAACCGAGTTCGGCAGCGGAGCAGCTCGAGCGCTTGCTGATCATTAAGCCAGACGATCGAGAGTCTCGCCGAATGGTGGCGAAGGCTTTGTTGCTAACCGGGCGATATTCCGATGTAAAAGATCACATCGATCGACTCGATGAGAGCGACGAGGACGCAGAGCTTCAGGAATGGCTCGGTCGCTGTGCGTTAGGCGAAGGAGCCTACGAAACGGCCTCCGATCGCTTTCGCGCGGCATTAGAAATCGAACCCGACAGAATCGACGTGTATCCGATGCTGTCGGCTGCCTACAGGCGCCAACCCGGAAGGGAATCGGAATCCCAGAACGTGATGGAGGAGCTGACCGAGCTGAATCCTTCTTCGGCACGCGCCCATTTTTTGAAAAGCGGCTATCACATCCGCGAAGCAGACGTCGCCGAGGCGAGCGGGGAGCGCGAGCGGGCGCGTGAAGCGGCGTCAATCGCGCGGCAGCACGCGATGCGAGCTGCCGAACTGGATCCCGATAAGCTGCCGTACCTTCTATTGCATGCCAGTTGTGAATCGAAATTAGGAGATTTGGATTCCGCGTTGACGCTGCTTCGCAATGCCGTTGAACAGCATCCGAGTGCGGCCGAGGCTCATTTGCAGTTCGCCAAAGTCTACGCGATCAAGTCCGGTGCAGAAGGCGCCGCGTCGAGCTTGGAGCAGGGAATAAAGGATGTCGAGGGCCCCGGGAAGCGGGAGATGCTGATCGCCTTGGCAAACTTACAACTCGACAGTCAGCAGCTGGACAAGGCCGATGTTGTGATCAAGCAACTCCAGACGTTTGAAGGCGCAGAAGCCGAAAAAGGATACCTGGCGGCACGTCTGGGGCTGCAAAAGGAGGATTTTAAATCGGCGATCGCGAAGTCGAAGGAGGCAATCCTTAAATCGGTTGATCGACCGTTGTTGTTGAAGCAGTTGCATTACGTGCAAGGGATGGCGTTTCGCCAAACGGGCGACTATCGATCGGCAGAAGATGCTTTTAGGCAGGCGATTTCGACAGATCCGAACTGGGTTGACCCACAGCTTGCACTGGTCGAAACACTGAGCTTGCTCGATGAGACGGAGGCTTCCTATCAAGCCCTCGAAAAAGCCGTGTCGCTGCCCGGTGTTCCTGCCGCAGCCTGGTTGGCCTATGCCCAAGCGACGGTGCGGCAAACACTCGTGCAAAATCGCAACCGCAGGAACTGGGCCAAGGCGGAGGCGGTACTCGAAGCCGCGGCCAGGCGATTACCAGGTGATGCGCAGATCGCGTCGCTGAAAGCGTCGGTACTCAGTCAGCAGGGAGATACCGCGGCGGCAGCTGACCTGCTTCAAGAAGTACGCTCGGAAGCCGACGCGCCCGAGCAAAAATTGGTCGTCTTCATTAGCGAAGCCAACCTCGCGATCAAAATGAAGAATTGGGATCGTGCCGCTTCGATCATCGCTCAAGCCGAAAACGAATTTCCAGGAAAACCGACGATCGATTTGCTGAAATGCACGAAAGCGATTGCTCAGGATCCTCAAGGAGCCAATGCAACCTTCCGGCGGGTCGTCGATCAGTCCTCGTCGATGGAATCGGCAAGCCAGCGATCGTTGCTAGGCGGACTGAGTGCCTTGGCCGGTCGATTCGAGCAATGGGATCTCGCTCGGTCTGTCGTCGAGACCGCGTGCCAACGTTTTCCCAAAGACGTATCGCTCCGCAACATCGCATGTAGTCTCGCCGTTTCATCACGAGACATTCCCTGGTTAATGCAAGCGACCGAGCAACTAAAATCGATCGAAGGTGAATCGGCGACGTGGCACTTGTCAATCGCCCAGGCCACCTGGCTGGTTGTCAAAAACGAAAACCGTGAACCGAGTGAATCAGAACTGCAACAGATTGAGTCTCATCTTGAGCAAGCGAAAACGAAGCGATCCGATTGGCCTCTGCCTTATCTCTTGGAGGCAGACGTCGCCTTAAGCCAAAAACAGAACGAAAAAGCCTTGCACGCTGTGACGACGGCGATCGATCAAGGAGTTCGAACGCCGAGTGCGATTCGCACCGCCGTAGCCCTTTCCTACGAGGCAAAGGATTATGACCGAGCGAGTGAACTGTTGCAGTTAATCGACGCCGATCAAATCACAAAGTTTGAAGGATTAGGGCGGACCGCATCGCTGCTTTCGATCGGCGAAAAGGATCACCAAGCCGCCCTCGAAATGGCGCGACGGACGGCCGCCGATTCGACCGATGCGAAGGATCACTTGTGGCTCGCGCGGCTAACCGAAAGTTTACTTTCCGATGCAAATCCGGAGGATTCCGAGACGCTGCAAACGGAGGTCCGGCAAGCGTATCGCCAAGCGCTTAAGCTCGATCCGAAAAATGGTTTAGCTTGGATCGGACAACTAGCGTTTCTCAACCGCTATGCCGACGCCTCCGAAACCGAGGCTGCCTTCAAGGCGTTCCGTCAAGCGATCGGTGATTCCGATCCGTTCTTGATCGCCCAATCACTTGACGCGCTAGGCAAGACGGAGCGAGCGATTGAGTGGTTTGGAAATGCGATCGACCAGACGCAAGACGTCACGGAGTCGCAATACCAATTGGCGATTGATTACTTCATGTCTAACCGTA
The DNA here is from genome assembly GCF_008312935.1 of Roseiconus lacunae. NCBI lineage: Bacteria > Pseudomonadati > Planctomycetota > Planctomycetia > Pirellulales > Pirellulaceae > Roseiconus > Roseiconus lacunae. The sequence continues at coordinate 134,430 of NZ_VSZO01000015.1, forward strand.
AGTACGAACTGGCGTCACAGCGTTTAGCAGAATTTGCAGATCGCGGTGACGTTAGCGAACCCGCCAAAAAGTGGGAGCGACGGACGAGGGCAACCTTGGCCATCGCGGCCGGCAATCTCTCTTCACGCGAAGCGGCGATCACGCTGATTTCAAAGAATTTGAATGATGACCCCGATAGCTTCGAAGATCTGCGGCTTCAAGCGTTGCTGTATCAAGTTAATGGTGAGACGCGGCAGGCCGTCAAGAGTTGGAAGCAGGTTGCTCAGTCACCGTCGAGTCGAGCTGACGATCACTACCAGTATGCGATCTCATCGTTTGCGACCGAGGATTGGAGTCGAGCATCCGAACAAATTCGTCTTGCTATCTCGAAAACAAATCTTGACGCACAGCGACGTCTCTTTATCGGTACCTACGTCTCATGGATGCTCTCTCGTAATGAACTCTCCGAGGCAGAGCTTTGGATTGATCGATTCGAAGAAATCGATGACGGAACGGGGGCTTACTTGACGTTGCGAGCACGATTGAACGCTCGCCGAGGGCGCCACGCCGAAGCGATCGGCAACCTAAAACAATGGATTATCGCCGAGGATGATCCCAACCGCGTCACGGGACGTCGGATCGAGGCGGCAAGATTGGCCAGTCAGTTGGCGAAGTTGGGCGATCAAGCGACGGCTGAAAATCCGGTCCCCGATTTCGAAGAATTTGAAGATCAGCAACTACGCCTTGTCGCCGAACAGAACGATTCGCTTCGCTACTACTTGGTGCGTTCACTGCTGCGAAGAAATCAAATAGACCAGGCGATTCGGTTGCTTGGCGATGCTCCGTTGAAAACCGAGGAGTTAAGCCTCGCTGTCCCCACAATCGACGCATTCGTGGTCTCTGGGAAGCTCTCCGATGGCCAGCTTGCGACGATCGATTCTCGAGTGGATTCACTTATTAACGAGTATGGTGAGTCGTTTGCGCTACTGGGGATCAAGGCATCGGCTAAGAAAGCTGCGGGGGACTTCGAAGCGGCCGAGGCAATATATCGGGGGATCCTAGAGCGAGAACCCGAGAACGCGGTTGCGCTCAATAACCTGGCCGTTCAGTTGCTCGATCAGGAGGGGCGTGTTGATGAGGCGGCGTCACTCGCCGACAAGGCGATTGCCAGTGCCGGGCCGGTGCCTGCGTTGCTTGACACCCGCGCGACGATCGCGATCGCACAGGGTGAATCAGAACAAGCACTTCAGTGGCTTTCTAAAGCGCTGCCAGCCGGGAATGCCGGACCTGCCGTGTTCTTATTTCACCGAGCGGCGGCGCTGCACAAGCTTGGACGTGAAGCGGAAGCACGCGAGTCATTTGAGACAGCCATTCAGGCCGGGCTAAATCAACAAGGGTTGGGAAAGCGTGAACGTCGCTGGTTCGAATCCTTGCAGGAAGCATAGGTTTCAAAGCGGAACTCATGTGTGAGTTCTCCGTCAGAGCTTAAGTATTCGTCCGGCCCCGAGCTCTGCCGCCAGGCGCAGCAGGACCCCCGCCGCAATCTGCGACGAGCATTGTTTGGGCTTTGGCTTCTGCCGCGCCGTTGCTCGGCGGTCATCATTGACCGTAGTTCCCTATAGTTCTTCGTTGGCAACATCGGCCTCGTTTGCATCCTAATAAACGCGGCTTTTCATTTCGTACGATTCGGTCGTGCTCAGCTCACGACGGTTTGACTCGCCATCGAACGAATGACCTGAGCGACGCGTTGGAGGTCGTGCGGCGTCATCTGCGAACCGCTCGGCAGACAGAGACCTCTCTCGAATATCTTTTCGGAGACTTTACCGCCGGTCGCCTCGCAGTCGGCAAAGAGGGGCTGCCAATGCATCGGCTTCCAGCATGGCCGTGACTCTATGTTTTGATCTTCGAGGGCAAGGCGTACTTGTTCGTTCGTAACACCAAACAGTTCAGGATCGATCAACACGCAGGTGAGCCAGCAACTTGACTGACCGAATGCCGCCTCGGGAATGAACTGCAGTCCCGGAAGCCCGCCGAGGTGTTCGCGATACCACGCGTAGATTTCGCGTCGACGCTTGACGCGTGATTTGAGTGCTTTCAGTTGGCCACGGCCGACCGCGGCAAGTAAGTTGCTCAATCGATAATTGTGACCTGTTTCGCTGTGTTCATAGTGCGGTGCCGGGTCTCGTGCTTGGGTCGACCAAAATCTCGCCTTCTCCGCCCAGTTTTGTTGGTCAGTTACAAGCATTCCGCCACCGCTTGTCGTGATCATCTTGTTGCCATTAAATGAAAAGCAACCGATGTCACCTAGTGACCCAGCGTTCCGATCCCCGTAGGTCGCCCCGAGCGACTCTGCGGCGTCTTCAATTAACGTGACATCGTATTCTTCGCAAACTTGGCGAATGGGGGCGTAGTCGGCGCACTGGCCAAACGCATCGACAGCGACCACGGCCTTAGCCGTTCGGTGAGTTTGACGCAGAAACTCAAGTGTTTGTCGGAGTTTGGCCGGATCCATATTCCAGCTTTCCCACTCACTGTCGACAAAGATAGGTGTCGCCCCGGTGTATCGAATCGCGTTTGCCGGGGCGACAAACGTCAGCGTAGAAACGGGAACGAAGTCGCCCGGACCGACTCCGGCAAGTCGCAAGGCAAGGTGAAGTGCCGCGGTGCCGCTGGAGACGGCCACGGCATATTGGGAGCCGACGTATTCCGCAAACTCACGTTCAAAAGCATCCAAGTCCGGGCCGACTGGTGCGACCCAGTTGGAATCAAATGCACGCAAAAGGTTCGCACGGGCCTCGGCTGCCATGTGTGGTGGCGAAAGGTAAATTCGATCCGTTGATCGATTCGGCGTTTGTCCCATCGTGTTTTGGCTTTGTGTGGGAGGAATGCACAGGGGGAAACTCTATCGAACACATCGTCAGTGAAGCGAGCGGCTGGGCTAGAGGGGCGGATGGCACCGGGCAGGCACACCGCTGGCGGTGATTCCAGGTGGCAGTTGATTGACCACCGTTGCTCCCGCCCCAATCACGCTCCAATCACCGATTTTGATACCGACCACCGTGGAGGCCCCGGTGCCCATCAGGACGCCGTCGCCAAGTTCGACCGTTCCGGCAAGCACGCTTCGCGGAGCCAGGTGTGCAAAGTCGCCGATCGAACAGTCATGCTCAATCGTCGAAGATGTATTGACGATCACATGGCTGCCGAGTCGAGCATCAACTTGAATTGCTGCGTGCGGCAGCACGACAGTCCCATTGCCGATCTGGACTGTATCGGCAACATAAGCGGTAGGGTGGATAAGTGTCTGCCAGTCGAGCGCGAGCGTTGCCGCCAATGTCTGGCGTTGTCGATTGTCACCAATCGCGATAATCGCTGGCGCGCCGTCTGGGATCGAAGACGGAGGTCCGGTGATCGGAACACCAAGCACAGACTTGCCCCAAAGTTGTTGGCAGTCATCAAATATGCCTGCGATCGGAATTCGAAGGTCGCGGAGGAGTTGGGCGATCACTTTTCCGTGCCCACCCGCACCGATGATTGAGCAAGGATTGTGTTGCACTGGTATTCGCTGCGATGGGATTGTTGGGAACCGGCCGATCAGGTGGCGGTACGACGATCGCCCGCTTCCGACAAGTTCGTTTGTGGGCGAAAGTCGCTGCACGGTCGTTCGTTGCTGCACGGTCGTTCGTTGCCGCACGGTCGTTCGTTGCCGCACGGTCAAGCGGGCCGCAGGTCAAATGGCCGGGAGTCTAGCTGGGCCTGTTGGATCAAGAAGGCTTGCGAGTTCTGATCCGACCCATGGGTTTCAAATTTATTGCAGTGAGAATCCGTCGCAATAGCAGGCGAAGCCAGTACGGTGATTCGTCCCGAGATTTTCCGAGTTCTTAAAGAACCAGTCCTGAAGGAAGTTTCGTTTTGTCCTTTGGAGGGGTGCGGCGGGCGGTGATCGTTGGTCGGTTGCCCCGACCCGACCAATTCTGCGGACTTCGCGAGTTCTAGGGGGCTGCTTTTTCTCTACTTGCGAGATATTTTCATTATCAAATACGACCGCCGCAAATCATGGTTCCGGCGGATGACCCACCATTTACGATTTACTGGAGAACCCACCATGACTTCACTGCGGAAGATGTTTGTCATTGCCGCCTGCGTCACCGCAATCGCTGGCACTGCCGCCTCTGCGGTTGCCGCCCCTCTGCTGCCTGCGACGGCGTCGGATGCTCGTTTCGGATGGAATTTCGGCGACACAGGCTCGATCAACTCTGCCTGGAATGCCTTTACAGTTCCGGCGGGTGCGCCGGGTAACTTGCCGGATGCTGGTTCGTTCGGATCGGGGGAATTCAGCGTCCTTACGTCCAACGGGGCAGGGGCGTTCATCACCAGCTCGGGGAACCTTTACGTCTCGGGTGGGCCGGCTGACTTTGATGTGTCAATCGACACCTCGGATTTGACCGGAGACTTCACGCGCGTGGTCGCTCAAATCAAGACTCAGGGAACTGAAATGGATCCCAGTTCGCTCCTGCTCGGCGGGATCGCGCCGTCAATCGGCGGCGTGGTTGACGTTCAGCCACTGGGTGGTTTCGGCGGGGCTGCGGTTGATTATCTCGCTATTTGGGATCTGACAACGACGAGCGGGCCGGGCGCCAACTTGACTTTGGAGTTCGGTTCTAACGGGCCGCACATGTCCTTGGATCAGTTGCAGATCGATGCGTTCTCCCAGGCGTTCGCTTTCACGACTCCGTCGGCCATTCCCGAGCCGGCGACGCTCCCATTGCTGGGGGCGCTGGGGGCCATCGGAGCATTTTCGCGTCGTCGTCGTCGTCGTGCGTGAAGTCCGGGCTTTTCCTTAGGTGCACTCAAGCACAATTGGTCGGTATGACCATACGAAATCGCGAGCAGTCAATGGCTCGCGATTTTTTTATGCAGCTTTTCCCGCTTGTGACGACTTTACGTCCCCATGGACACTTGTTATTTTTACTGAGAGTAATTCTCAACAAGGTATCGATACTAGCCAGCGATTGCCAGAAAGACGATTCGGACGAACGCCTGCTCGAAAGCAGCGGCTCAGCCAGCAACGTTGACCTTCCGAGATGTTTGCCCCCTTTCGTTTTTTTGGAGAACACACATGTCTGTGATGCGCAAGACTTTCGTCTTTGTTGCCTGTTTAGCTGCGATGTCGGCTTGGTCTGTTTCTGCCGTTGCTGCTCCGTTGACCGCCGCTAGTTCATCGGACCCTCGATTTGGCTGGGACTTTGGTGAGGCCGGTTCGATCAACGCGGAGTGGGATTCGTTCACTACCCCCGTTGGTGCACCGGGGAACCTGCCCGACGTCGCTCATTTTGGGTCGGGTGCCAACAGCGTTCTGACCGGGAATACACCCGGAGCGTTCATCGTCAGTTCCGGCAATATTTACTCTTTCAGTGGTACGCCCGACTTCACCGCCACCATTGACACGTCGGACTTGGCTGGCGATTACACCCGTGTCGTCGCTCAGATCGTCACTCAGGGCACCGCGATGGATTTAAGCTCTGTATTACTCGATGGAATCGCACCGACCATCGCTGGATTCGGTGGTTCAGCGGCTGGCTACATGGCGATTTGGGATTTGGCTACTTCCGGTGGTCCGGCAACGAGTTATAGCTTGGACTTTAACGCGACCGGTCCGCACCTGTCATTGGATCAATTGCAAGTCGATGCCTTTTCGCAAAGCGTTGCTTTCGCGACACCAGCGGCCGTCCCAGAGCCGGCGGCGATGGCTTCGCTCGCGGCTTTAGGCGTCTTCGGTGTCTTCTCCGGACGCCGTCGACGTTCGTAGTTGCGGCGTCGCTGATGCGGATTGGCCGGATTGGGCGTCCGGCCGACGCTTCCGATCGGGGGCAACCCTAAAGCATCGGATTCGTCCCAATGAAAGCAAACGCGGGTCGGAGATGACCGACCCGCGTTTTTTTTATGATTGTTACAGATTACCGGTGGTGAAGTATCGCAGGCGGTTTCCGAAGCATTGACGTTTGGATTGCTTCACTTTCGAAATGTCATACCGACGATCAGAATAACGTAAACTGTGATCGTTGAATCGAATTGACACGGAGAATAACCATGCTCGCCGCAAGACGGATAGCTTTCATTCTGGTGGCGGTCTTCTTTTCGCCTGCGATCGTCCAATCGCAGTCTCCGCTGGGAACCTATACACGGACACCGACTCTGTCGCCGTACTTGGATCTATTACGCACTGATTCGGGCGTGTTGCCAAACTACCAGCAATTCGTACGTCCCCGATTGCAGTTGCAGCAGCAATTGCAATCGCAGGCACAGCAACTCGATCGTCAAAGTCGAGCAATTCGATCGATCAATCAACGAGTCACACAGCCGACCGTTCGCGGGACGGAGACAGGGACAAGCACCCGTTTTCTGAACTACTCAACGTTTTATCCGGGTTTGCAGAGACGCTAGTGTTGCGGTCGAGTTCGACTGAAAGGGATTAGCCGAATGGCGTTAGCCACGGTCGTTGCAGTGGTTTGCTCCAGCGACTGATTCTGAATGAAGCTGAGTCACGTAACAACGAGCTATCGCTCTGCGGCTGATCAAAACCAATCAGCCGAATGGCGTTAGCCACGGTTGTTGCAGTGGTTTGCTCCCGCGACTGATTTTGAATGAAGCTGAGTCACGTAACCGTGAGCTATCGCTCTGCGGCTGATCGTGACCGCGCGCGATCGTTCTGCGGCTGATCAGCCGAACCCAACGCCTCGGAATCTGTGCGGCTTGAAGGCGCATCGACGGCTTGGCAAAGTTTGCGGGTCAACTCAAGTCTGCCGCAGAATTCAAATTCAATGACAGTGCCGATCGTGCCTGCCGATTCGGTTACTACTGCCGCCGTCTTTGGCGCGCAGACTACGAATAGACTTGAGGTTCGGTACTTTGCCAAACTCTAGATATAATTCCTGGTGCATGCTCTTGTTACTAGCAGTTAATGCTGGTTGCGCGGTTGTCCAGCATCATCAGCCTCCGGTCACGCCACTGCGACCGGTAAGCACGCCGCGTGAATTGTGCAAGACGACACTCCCGCAATACCGCGTTGAGCCACCCGATATTCTTAATATCAACGTGGTGCGATTGGTGCCCAACGCATCCTATCGATTCAATACGTCGGACTTAGTTCGTGTCAGTGTCACTCGAAACTCGCTCGATCGTTTGGTTGCCGGGGATGTGATATCGGTACGAGTCCCCGGTGCGCCCGCTGTTTCCCCGATCGACGGAACGTTCATCGTTCAACCCGACGGCACGGTTAGCTTAGGGACACCGTACGGATCTGTGAAAGTCGTCAATATGACGCTTGAGCAGGCCGCCGACGCGATCGAGTCATCACTATCACAGATGTTAGTCGCATCGGAAACCTATGTCGCCCTCGCGCAGGCTGGCATCCCGGTCGATGGTGAATTCGCGATCGAGATTGATGGGACGGTGGATTTTGGTCATCCCTACGGACGTGTCTCCCTCGATGGTCTCAATGTCATCGAAGCTCGGGAAGCTTTGCAAGCTCATTTCGAAACTCATTTCACCGAACCAACGGTCACGTTCAGTCTGATCCAATCGAGTGCCCTTCAGCAGATTGTCGGCGAACACATGGTCGGTCCGGATGGGTTCGTCACACTTGGTGCTTACGGTTCTGTGCGAGTGGTTGGGATGACACTTGATGAAGCAAATCAGGCGATCGCAGATGTGCTGTCCAGAGTGCTGGATGAACCGAAGGTGGCAACCTCGGTCTTAGCTTACAACAGTAAGCAGTTTTACATCATCACCCAGGGTGCGGGTGTCGGCGATGGTGTGTTTCGGTTTCCGATCACCGGAAATGAAACGGTTTTGGACGCACTGTCGTTAATCAATGGCTTACCACAAGGTGCGAGTACTGAGATGTGGGTGGCTCGGCCCAATCACGTTAGCGGAAAATATAGCGTGATGCCTGTCGACTGGGACAAAGTGACGTCGCTTGCAGAAACTAGTACGAACTATCAATTGCTACCGGGCGACAGGCTCTATGTCCGACGTGATCCGTTCTTGGCCTTCGATACAAAGTTGGCAAAATTCACCGCACCGCTTGAGCGGATTCTCGGATTCGGCATCCTCGGCGCGGAAACCGCAACACGTCTTTCTGGTCCCGTCTTGAACGGCGGCGGCAATCCACTCGGCAGACGCTTTTAACCAGCATCTTCCTCAACGCCCGCATCTACATTTTCTACAAAGAAGCACACTCATGTCTGTCACTCAATTTGCCAAGGCATTCAGTGGGGGCCTCCCATGCTGCTTGGCGCTGGTGGTGGTCGCGATCGGCGGATGCGTCAATCGTGGTGAGCATCATCGGCCTCATTACAAACGCGTCTTGCCGATGGTTGTCACTGGCCATGGAAAGCAAGGTTACTGCCGGCCGAGAAATTATCTCGGATACTACGAAACGACTTGGAATAGCCCCGAGCAGTTTGGGTGTGTTGGTCGAGCACACTGTGGCAATCCAGTTTGTGGGCAGTGCAGTGCTTCAGTCGTAGGGGAGCTGCCCGCACTTCAGGTTGGCGGTCGGGTGACGTTTGAAGATGCCGCTAACGCACCCACCATCCGCGAAAACGTTGTTGAGCCCGGTGAAGTCCTACATCTCGGCGATCCGACTTCTTACGAAGATCCCGCCGCTCGTGAAACGGTGACTCCGCAAAAGACAAACGCTCTTGAGCTGATTCCCACCAGTGCGATGGCTCCGCTGGATGACATGTCCGTTGAGAAAGCGTCGGCCGTGATGCTGGTCCGTCCAGCGAGGTCGGCGATTCCCGCCGGAAAATCTCGTCAGCACACTCAGGCACCGGCAGAGCAAAAGCTCGAAACCTTTCTACGATCAAAGTGGTGATGTGAGATCGGTCCGCCGATAGAGCGTCGGTCAGTTGCGGGCTGCAAGAGTCTGTTTCACAGCCCGCAAATGCAGGATTGAGATCGACGGGAAATGCTGAGCATGCGGGCCGTCATCGAAAGATTATTATCGGCGTTTTCGACGGTACATCAGTCCAATCCCAAGGCATCCGAGAGCGATTGTGGAGCCCGATTCTGGAATCGCAGTCACCACATTCCCGCTAAAGCCGGGGCCGAATTGTACTGAGGAAGCTCCGGTTAAAGAGAACAAAGCCGATAGGGCTGGGCTTTCAACTAATGCATCTCCGCTCGTCAAAACGTTCATGGGAATACTGAAGAGCACCGCAGACTCACCGTCATTGAGTACGAGTGGAGACCCGTTTGCATCGACAGAGGTGATCGAAAAACCGAAACCATTTGCCGTGAAGTCGCTACTGGCCCCTTTCGTTTCCAGTAATGCGTTTGGTGTGAACTGGATATCCGATAGGGAAGTGTCCGGAGTCTCCGGCACGAATGTCGTGCCGTTTGCGACCTGTAGTGGCATCGTGAATCCACTGATTGACTCGGTCTGACCTACCGCGGTTACGGTCATGTCGAATGTGTAGAGTCCAGGTCCGGAGAATGAAACGTCGTCAAACTCCATGACGATTGCGGCGTTCGCTACGCTTCCCAGAAACATCGACGTTGCAAACGCCATCGAACGTAGGATTGAACTTTTCATAATGATGTGATTTTCTCGCAAAATGTGATGTCTTTAGTCGTAACTCGAATCGTCTGTCGATGTTGTCGGACAGGAATTCTATGTGTCGTGTGATGTCTTAGTCACCGTTTCCGTTTTCTTGCTGATCATTCGTAGTAAGCAGTTGAACATGAATGATTCGGCTTAAGTCATTTCACTCTCCCACTGGAAGAGTCGGGCCTTCAGGCCCGGAGAGGGCACCCTCCCCGGCCGTTTGCTCGTCCGACCCTCCCGCAAGCGGGAGAGTGTTATCCAGAGGTTTGGCCCCAAAGACTCGTGTTTACCTGCTTAGTACAGAAACACTGCCGGACTCCAGTGCTCCGTCTACACCAAATGCTCGGGTTCGGCTCATCAGCTGACGGCGTTAGCCCCGGTGATTGCACCGGAACCGTGGCTAACGCCATACGGCAAATCCTAAAATCAAAGGTTGACGCAGCAGAAGGTTGGCATTGATGCCTCAAAAGCACTCTGACGATACGATCTTTCTGTTCTTTCTGCAGGAGCGGTGGACACATGCCAGCGCTACGCTCCGAGCACGTGCGTGCGTATACCGAACATGCAGGTGGATCGATGCGACAATCAATTGACGGCTGCGGATTAGATCCGTCGGCGACGGCGATAAATCATTCCGCCTCCCAAAAGACAGAGCGATCCAGCACCGGCAATCGAAGCCGGTTCCGGCACGGCTTGGGCTGCTGCACTAAATTCAGGAGATAGTTGGACACTGCTTGCTCCGGTGAGCGCGAACAATTGGGCCAACGCGGTGTTCTCCACCAGGACCTCTCCCGGAACGAACACATTCATCGGGATCGTGAATAGCACCGCCGATTCTCCATCGTTAAGGACCAATGGTGATCCGTTGGCATCGACCGATGTAATCGAAAATCCGAAACCACTCAATGTAAAGTCGCTACTGGCACCTTTGGTCTCTAGCAACGAATTCGGTGTAAACTCAATATCTGACAATGATGAGTCAGGAATTTCGGATTGAAACGTGGCGCCGTTGGCCAGTTGCAGTGGCATGGTGAATCCACTGATCGTCTCCGTTTGCCCGACCGCAGTTGCGGTGAACTCAAAGTTGTAGACACCAGCACCGTTAAACGTAACATCGGTCCCTTGTAGCACGACCGCTGCATGTGAAAGGCTCGTCATACCGACGAGCAGGCACGTCATCAAAGCTATTTTCATCTGAATCTCCTTTGGAGTAAAAACTATCAATCAAGCGGGGCCAAACGAACGCAACGCTCGTTTCGAATGCCCCCGGAGTCACGACGCCAAGCTGTCAAAGAGCGTGTCAACGAGTTCGGCCCATTCTGCTTCATCCTCGTCATCTCCAGTGGAGGTGCTCTGAAGTGAGCCACTGTGACTGAGGGAATCGCTTGAAGCGAGCTGTGGCGGGGCAGTCGGATTGTTGAGGGGCAGTAGTGTGCCACTTGCCGCTAGAGCCGCCCCAAAATCGGATGAGTTCACTGCGCCGCTTCCGTCGAGATCGGCGAAAACGTTGAAAGGCGAGAACCCGGCGATCTGACCGGATGCAGCAAGCACCTCGTTGACATCGCTGGAATTTACGGATCCACCACCGGCGGCGTCTCCCGGCAGGACCTCGAAAGGTGTCACTAGATCATCGCCGCCCACCCCGTCGGCATCTCCGTCTAGTGGATTGCCGGCGGCATCGAGAATTGATGAAGCGAACAAGCTAAAGAGCAGCTTGTCCCCTTGGAACGGCGACGACAGCGTGATCGAAGCTTGGAACGTGGTCGGGTCGTAGGAGACATTTGAAATCAGATCGGCGAGCTGATAGTCACCCACTGGCCCGCCAACGGGCGGGAACGATACTGGGACTCCTCCGAGGCTGAAGTTGGTCGCATCAAACGAGACAATGTCTTCGCTAAAGTTGATTAGGATTGTGTCGAGATTTGTCCACGGCAGGACTCGTGATGAGTTTGATGTCAGCGAATAGCCTTCACCTGCCTCGGGATCGATTGCACCAAGAAAGTCGAATAATGGGCCGACGGACGACCAAGTCGACCCCGCGATTTTGATGTCAGTGACCGTCGGTGAAATTGAATCACCATCATTGTCTTCGATTGAAACATGGACGGTATCACCTGCAGTGCCAAATTGATTATCCAGCACCTTGGGAAACGCAACACTGCCGTTGTAGTTCGGATCGCTACTTGTCGCGGTGTGCGTGATGATCCCCGTGTGAGGGTTGGCTTCTGTTGCGACGTCATCGATCGCTCGGACGAAGATCGTTCGCGAGGTGCCTCCGGAGATGACATCGAATAGGATCGACGCGACCGCACCAAAATTCTCGTCGGTGAAGTCGCCGTCTTCGTCGGTGTCGACAGCGATTTCTAGTTGTGTATCGGAAGTGATATCGACGGTGACATCCGAAGTCGGGTCGGTGCCGATGTAAATCTCGTAGGAATCAATCGTTGAGTCGGCTTCACTGACATCGGTTGAGCCGCCGCTTTCGCCAATCAGGAGTCCTGGGATTTGGATATTAGTTGCATCATTCGTGTTTTCAGCGAAGCCGGGAATTACATCTGAACCGGGATTGGGAAGTCCAAGTGGATTGTTGCGGACCCAGGGTCTGTAGGGAGCAGGGGCCGGAAAGGCGGTGTCCTGAGCGAACGCATCAATTTGAACCGTTTCGAGCGACATGCTGCTACCCGCTGCGGTAAACGCTAGATCATATGACGCATCAGGGGCCGACTGGAAATCGAAGACCGCCATGAGATCGGTAGAGAATGCCGAACCTCCGTGGGCACTGATCAGAGAGTTTTGTGTTTGAGTATAAACCGGCGTTACGCCATCGATATTGATGGAATTGTTGTCGATCGTGTTTCCGAGTGTTTTCCACTGAACGACGATTCGCGTGAACGAACCTGACAAGTCGCTGGTGTCGATCGTAACGTCAAAGTCGGTTGGTTCCGCAAACGAATAAATGTTCTGTCCCGAGGTGAGAAACGCCGAACCAGCATTTTGAATTAGGACACTGTTTTCGCCTGACCCAAAGTCACTCGCGTCGGGGGAGTTGCCGGGAGTTCCCTGCGGGTCTGTGAACTGATCCCATTTCGCGTTGATCGATCCGAAGTCGCCGTAGTCCCAACCAAAACGATCGTCGTAGATAGAAGCAGTGAGATCGCCAAAGCTGGAGGCAAAACCGTCTGGGACGCGAGAGGCACCGCCGACGACGGACCCAGAACCGGGATGTTCCGCGTCAAAGTTCGGATCGAGAACGGTGACGGCATACACCGCGTCGCCGGCGTCTCCGTCATCCACTCCCACAGCGTCTCGCGGCAGCCCGTTGACCGTAGTGTAGGGGTATGGCGTGTCGAGGGCGCCATCGTTATTTGTGTCTAAGTCATCGCCGACCGTGATGCTCGGATCCAAGCCTTCGACCAAGATCCAGGTAGACGAGCCGTCTTCGACCTCGTCGTTGAAGTTGAACGTGACGTAGTCGCCGATCGCCACGCCCGGGTTGATCGTTGTGATCGAATCAATCTGGCCTTGGTCGGCACCGTCGCCGTCAATTTGTAGCAAATGAAATGTGGCATATGTCGGACCGAGACCGGCATCGTTGAGATTAATCAACTCTACGAATTCGTCCGTGTCGGTTCCGTCATGGTTATTGACAAATTCGTTGATGACCAGCAGATCACCATCGGTATCGTTGTCAAAAAGCTTAACCGTGGTATCCCCCGAGAGCGTACCGCTATAGGCGGCATCAGTGCTTGAGGTAACCCAGTCGACAATCCCGCTATGCGTGCCTTCAACGAACAAGTCATCGACGGAACGAACGACCAATTGCTGTGGAATCAGCCAGTTTTCAGGTGTGAACGTTAAGTCGAATGTGGAGTAGAACTGCGTGGCAAAGAAGCTATCGCTGACCACCACTCCCCGAAAGACATTGCTAGGTGTAAAGGTCACCGTGACGTCGTGAGTTGGTTTTGACTGTAGCGTGACCCAGAAGTTATCCAGGTTGTCGATGCTGGAGTCTTCACTCGCTTCAAGGTCAAGTGGTGCGTCCCGAAATTGTTCGCCACTAAGTGCGACGCCGGCAACATTGTCGTGAACGGTAATCGATTCTAGATCGAAGCCGGTTCCTTCACCTTCGACGTTCGCACGGACACCGACGACTAAGCTCGACGCACCTCCCGTAGGAATGTCGTCAAGTAGAAGGTTGAGTGAACCGTCTGCGGTCGTCTGCTGAGTTACCCGGCCGTTGTTGTCGAATTCATAAAACCACTCAAAAAACTCCCCCGAATCGCCGAACGAATTTAGGCCAACAGTCCCGGCGATCCACTCGATGTCCACGATAGTGGCACCGGAGACGTCAATGGGATCGCTTCGCAGTTCATGTTCACCGCCAAAGTCTTCGCTTTCCAGCATCCCGTTGATTCCGGCGTTTGGATCGGTTTCAACAAAGTTGCGGGTCGAGTCCGATGCCGGGACATTCGGATAGGAAAGGCTGAAGTTGGCACCAGCTTGTGGCGACGTTTCTAGGCCGTTGGGTGTGAATTCATCGACGGCCAAGACATTACCTGTCAAATCGACGATCCAAGTCGACAAGTCGACACTGGCCAAATTAATCAATTCGGTGTCGTTGATTTGGTAGCTAATGTCACCGCCGGAAATCGACAATGTTCCATCAAAGCTGATTGTGTTCGAGGTAAGATCAACGAATCGTATCGAAGTGCTGATCGAAACGTCGATGCTGGTCAGTACGCCGTCAGTGAAGGTAACGGAGTCAGCGGAGTCGAGGGCACCGAACACAATATCGCCTTCGGAGTCGAACATCCAAAGACCCAAAGCATGATCGGAGATATCGCTAATCACGGTTGGTTGTGCACTTGGATTGCCACTGGACCGGTTGGCATCCGCTTTCCAAAATTCTGAAAGGTCGATGTCGGTGACTGGTAGAACTTCGACACCTGATCCCGTGTAAGTTGAGTCATCGTACGTCAACGATCCCCACTGGAAATTCTGTTCACGAGGAAACAAATCCATCGCTTCGCCATAGGTCCCCGCTTGGGCCGGACTATTGAAGTTTGCGTTCGCATAGATTGCATCCGCATCACCGCCCCCAGCGACCGATGCGCGCAGAAGCGGTGCGGTTTGCGGACCCAGCGATCCATCTCCCAGGCCGATACGCCCGAAAGCATCCGTTTGGGGTGTCGATCCACTGGGGGCGGTTTCTTGAAGGTAGCTACCGGCGTCCATCGTGCTGGCCAGATCAATCGTATTGCCCGGATGGTCGATGCTTACCGGCTCACTGAAGTCGGCGTTATAGAGCACGGCCATCAAGTGGCGATTTTCAAGTTGCTCCAACAGATTGCGACGCCGGCGTCTTGATCGGTGGCGGCGAGCGGCAGGCGTCTTCGCAGTAAATAGGTGATGCACTTTTATGTTCCTTAGCGTTGTTTGATAAAGCTTTTCAGCTGTCGGCTGGTCAGTGCGTTCGAGTCTCATTGGCGAAATGTGTCGATCGCTGACAGCCATCGTTCAACAGTGATTGGTGTAGCAGTGATTTGTGTAGCAGTGATTTGTGTAGCAGTGATTTGTGTAGCAGTGATTGGTGTTGGCAATTTCAATCGAGGCTGTTCGGACGCAATCCAACGCCTCATTGAATGTCGATGTTGGCATCGAACTAAATCGTTCTTGGTGTTAGACCGATGATGCTTGCGTCTAGGGGCGAACGAACATCGAATTCGAAACCCACGTACATACGGTGCTCGTCAAGCAGTTGTGACTCGCGATCAAAGTGGTTTGCCGCAAACGCGAAGTCACGGCTGGCTGTGAACGGCCTGGTGAATGGCCCCGTGCTGGGGCGACGTTTACTCGAAAGGCGTTTTGCTTTGGGTGCAATGCGTTGAAATTTAATTCAAGCAATACGCACCATACGCGGCGTCATTCGCGGCCAACTCACCGCCGGGAAGCCGCAGCAAAGGTACGGCAACCCAGGATTTATTGTCTGCCGTTGGTCGACCGATACCGGGTTACGCAACCGCTCTCGGTCGCCTACGAACGCGTCGGTAGGCAAACGGAATCGCGAGCGAAGCTAACATCGCAAAGGTCGCCGGTTCTGGGACCGGATTGACCGTTAGGAATGTTGATCCAGGGGCTTCGGTGTTATTGAGGAAGCCGTGTAGAAAGTCGGTTCCCGACGTGTCGTTTGTTCCCGTCAAAGCCAAGGCGAACACGTTGTTCGATCCAGACACCCAGTCATTGACCAGCGCCGTTACATCGAACGTGACCGTGCCAAAACTATCGACAGATGTAATCGCTGCGGGATCGGCAGTCAGAATATGGTTGTTGAAATAATCAATCCAGCTTGTCGTGCCGGTTGGATTTGTATCATCGATTATGGTGCTAAATGGATCGGCATCAACACCGTGCGCAGAAACCGTGAAAGGGGATCCCGGACCTGCATCAAATCCGAAGCCGCCGGAGACGCTTTGGACCGTCAGGATTGCCGACGCCACGGGGCCGGTGAAACTACTAAAGTCATTGGGATCAAATCCGATGTAGATTGTCTCCGGCCCAAGACCAAAGGCGTTGTCGTTGGCAACTCGAAACGTCGAGCGACTATCGCCGGCGTATCCTCGAACGGTATCGGTTCCCATAAAGAACCCGGACGTCATGGCGTCTTCGGTTGGGCTGAGCGTTGCTGCCGAAACAGCGTGTGAAGAGGATCCGGCGAACGCCACGATCGCTATGAGTGCCAGTTTTTTTATCACCATTGCAGTGAAAGCCTTAAAGAGAGACAGCGTGAAAACTCGCTTTGCAGTGTCGGCTACAAGAAAGGCTGTCGTTGGTCGTCAATGTGACTTAGGCGACAGCTCCCGACGATGCGAATTGGCTGGCTGGCTGCGGTGCTTGATCGGAACCGCAATGGCTGGCTAAGCGGGCATGTTAAAGTGGGTGTGAGGTTGATGCAAGCCTTCGAATCGGACGGCTAGCAAGGAATCTTATGGGATATTTCGGAAATCTGTAGTGTGTCGATCGAGTTAGATTGTTTGACCTGCAATGAAGCCTCGTGCGAAACTAACAGGCGGATAAGTAGCGAATACGACTATTGAAATTCGACTTCGAAATCGGCAGTGTTTTCTTCGCCTGGCTTTAGTTCCCAGGTCTCGGTGCTATTGACATCGTAGTCGGGGTGAATGCTCTGTCCGGGGGCGATGATTCCCTCGGAAGATTCAGGCGGAACTTGGGAGAGCAAGCTTGACGGCAATGCGGTAAACCGGACCCGGTATTTACCGCCATGTAGGTTTGCCTGTTCACCGAATTCAAATTTTCCATTGAAGACGGGAGCTGTCGCCTTGGGACCTGTCGTAGGAGGCAACGGCTGGAGCGAGATGATGATTCCCGACACCGGCTTCTCGTCCGCTTTGACTGACCCTGACCCCGTCGCGACGGGACGTTCTTCACGGTTGCATCCTGTGACCGCTAATACTAGCCCAGCGGAAATCAAACTCAGGCGTTGCAGCGATCTTAATGATTGCCATTGTCGTTCGAAGCGTGGCCTTGCATTTGGGCTAAATAGAAACGATTTCATGAGTGCATTTCTAGTACGTTGATTTCGGCAGAGCTTGCTGATGTTTCGGTCGGGTTTCTATCTAGGTTGATTCAATCGATGGAACTGGGGCAAACGCCCGCCGACTGATCAAACACATCCGAACTTTCCTATGGGACAAAGTGATTTTAAGAGTCACCATGGGAGTGGGGAGATCGTTTCGTTATCATTTCGCTGGACGAGCCGATCGAGTGTGACCGCATCTACGGATCCGGTTAGGAACCGAACGCTGCCGTCGGTTAGTCCAAGGTAAGCCCCGCCACTATGCTGGCTGCGAAATGCTTCCCATGAGGGGAAGTCGAGGACTTCGATTCGTGTTCCGTTGAAAATGCCTCGTGACGATGCGGTCGAGTGATACGGATAGCTGACCGCCCATTGAGCCGTCGCTGGACCGCTGGAAAAGAACGCCGACGAAGGATCGGTCGACTGTCGTTCTTGTAATCCATATTCACCGGCGAACACGGTATTGGACAGCCCATCGGTAATGTCACGAAGAGAAATTACTGACATCAGCAGTTCTTCTTGAGGCACCGTGCTATGTGCCATCACTCGCCAGGTATGTAATGCGTTTAAGCCGTCGACAAAAACGCCATTGTGCATCTCACTACGGTAGTACTCCGTGCCCGTCGACATCGCGTAGCTTGAGTCGCCGCTTTCGGGGTTGGGAACCGGCATGGAAGGGCAAAGGTGGACTGAAGGAGGATTGCTGACTAGGTCTGCGTTAGGTTCCTCGCCAAATCCTCGATTGAAGTCAAGCCTTTCATAAAGCGCTTGCTCCTCGTGAAAAGGGAGCAGCGTCGGCCAGCCAGAGAGGCCAGCTTCGTAAAGAGGCTGCCCTCGCCGACGCCCCACCACGTACTTGAGTGTGCTCGGCGGGATCTTTTTAAAGGTCCCGTGGTACATCTGCAGGGCCAAGCCCAGTTGCTTCACGTTATTGCTGCATGTCATCCGCCGCGCCGCTTCGCGAGCGGCTTGAGCGGCTGGCAAAAGCAACGAAACCAAAATTCCAATGATCGCGATGACAACGAGCAATTCGACCAGCGTGAAGCCGCGATTGCGGGGGCTTGTTCGAACGGTTGACGGCATTTGACGATCGACTCCGGTTCGGATTGTTGGGTCGTACCGCAGCTGCGGCATATTCAATCGGCAGAGAGCGGAGAACCAAGGCACCACCGTGTTGGCTTTCGCCGCACGGGGGGAGATGGTCGCCGTCTCCACGTCTGTTTCGGTAGTGGGGGACCTGCGAGCAGTCCAACCTTTCATGGCGGAAAAGACTGAGCATCACTCGAAGTCAGTTTGCTAGGCTTTATTGCGAATGATTATCAATATGGCAAGAGGGCATGGCAAGATGGTCCCGCGCTGTTTCGCACTCAAAACACGGATTTCTCGGCCCGGGACAGTCACTGTTCTGAGTTTTCCGCCGTTTTCTGCGATTCGCCAGTCTGGTCGAAACGCTGAGAGACGGTCTTCAGCACGGATTTCAGGCAGTGTCGGCGAGGTCGCTTCCATTGGCGACCTGTTGATTTTCAGGTTTGATCTCTCGCAAAGTCGCCTTCCAGTCCGCATTACCCGCGGGAAACAACGCGACCTAGCGACGGAAGGAAGGGCGAAAAGACATCGAGCGCCGGCTCGGCATCGAGCGTTGGAGCGTTTTTTGCCATGTATTGTTCTTGGAGCCTTTGCTCGGCACGAACTTGTTGCTGATATTCGAGGCGCCAAATTTTGTTCCACTGCCCAGGGTCGATCCGGAAAGATTGGTGCGAGCCCCCTGCGTTCGGTTGCCCTGTAGCAACGCGTATGGAGCTGTTTTGAGAATCAGGCGAGTGCTTTGCTTCACGTTGGATTGGACCGTTTTGCTTACCCCGCCGACCACCTTGCGACCTGCGTTTGCGAATAATTTTTCGAGTGGATTTGCATTTGCGGATGAGGTGATGCCTTGGCTGATAGCGACAACAAGTGCGACGACGGCGAATTTCTGAAGCAGCGACATGGTGAGTTCCCTTTTGGGAAGGTGGAGGTTGGGTCGGCTAATTTGCCGATTTCGTTTCTCACCAGTACCTGTGTAGAACCGCAGAAAACACCTGAAGGGAATTTGAAAAGTTTTTTCCTGTGCAGGGACTGGCCATGGATTCGGCTGCCGCGAGATCGATCCGGCGTCTCTGCCACAATCTCTCGCGATAGTCCGTTCCGCGAACGATGTGACGGTAAACCCTCCAGGCTAGGTCGCGTCTCCTCTCCAGCCTGACTCAAGGTTGAGGGAAGACAAGGTTGCCGGAGTCATGGTCTAGGCGAATCGATGCGATCGCAGGCATCCGTGTTCAATCGTTTGGATTCCAATGCGACCGGTTGCCGAAACTGTTCAAGCACGGACGTTCGGGAGACCGGTCGAATCGGATGTTTAGCCGAATGGCGTTAGCCACGGTTGATGGAAATTCGTAACCGGGATGAACGCCCGTCGGCTGATAGGTCATACCGAATTACCGAATGGATTCAGAAACGGTCCGAGTCATCGTTCATAGAACTAGGTCATGTCCAAAAATTCCTCTGCAAAGCAACGTCGACGAAAACTCTCCAAGTCAACGCGCGCCAAAGATAAATCCACGCAGCGATATTCCGACCGGCAAACGACTCCGACATCGCGAGCGTCAGGCAATCTCGCGGGGCGGATCGAGACTGCGTTGCGATACCAGCGTGGTGGGCAACTGGAAGCCGCGAAGAGAATCTATTGCGAGGTTCTGGCTCAGGACCCGACCAATGCAGATGCGTGGCACTTGCTGGGCATGACGCTTTATAGTGGCGCGTCGTACCATGAGGCTCTCGAATGCCTGCAGAAGGCTCGTCAGTTTGGCGAAGATCGCGTTGACTTGATCGGACATCTTGCTCTCGTTCACCATGCCCTCGGACAGTCCGCGCAAGCGGTGAAGTTGATGGCGGCGGTCGTCGAAGCAGATCCGACCGATGCCGAGGCTCTCAATAACCTTGGTGTTTTGTTGCTCGAAAGCGGTGACGCTGGTCAAGCTCAACAATGTTTCGAGAAAGCGATCGAACTGCGTCCCGGTTATGGACAAGCGATCATGAATTTGGCGAATGCGCTTTCACGACTTAATCGCCTGCATGACGCCGAACCGTTGTATCGCGAATTGATTCGCGAGAACCCACAGGCTTTTGACGTGATGGGAAATCTGGGTGAGTGTTTGCGCCGGCAAGGTCGCTGGGAGGAAGCACTCGAGGTACTAGAAAAAGTAGTTGCAGGCTGCCCTACTGATCAAGTCGCACGCCTGACCCATGCTCGGACACTTTCGAAACTCGATCGCCTCGAAGAAGCCAAGTCGGCCTTGGAAACCATCGTACGAGACTTTCCAAACTGCGCCAAAGCTTATCATTATCTCGGGGAGACGCTGATGAAGATCGGGAACGTCTCCGCAGCCGAGGTTCAACTCGAACAATCGTTGCGGCTCTCACCCGACGATCCTCACACGCTGTGCACGATGGGCTTTGCACATATCGCCGCTGACCGCCGTGCCGACGCATTAGAGTGCATGGCGAAGGCGGTACGCATCGATCCGACTTTCAGTGAAGCGGATGAGTGTTTGTTGTACCTTATGACCGGTGACCCTAGTATCAACCCACAGGAGTTGTATGAAGCTCATGTGCGATGGGGGAAGCGTCATTCGAGTCGGCATCCCAAGGTCAATCATGCGAACAATCGCGACCCGAATCGAAAACTACGAATCGGCTATGCGTCTGCCGATTTTCGTGAACACGCCGTCGCGGTCTTTTTTGAACCGTTGGTGCGGTTGCGCGATAAAGATCGATTCGAAACATTCTGTTATTACGAATGTGGCATCAACGATCGTGTGACGCAGAAGCTGCGTTCGATGGCGGATCATTGGCGACAAAGCCTTGGCTATTCCGACCAGCAACTGAATCAGCAGGTGATCGATGACGAGATCGATATTCTGGTGGATCTGTCGGGACACACCTCGGGCAATCGCCTCGTCGCATGGTCGATGAAGCCCGCGCCGATTCAAATTTCATGGCTGGGTTATCCGAACACAAGCGGGGTCGAGGCGATCGACTATACCTTCAGTTGCGATATCATGAACCCGCCTGACGAGCCGAGTTATCACACCGAGCAGTTGCTGCGGTTACCGGGGGGATCGTTTTCGTTTCGTCCGCCGGAAAATGCACCCGAACTAAGTCCTTCGCCGTTGCTCAAGAAAGGACACGTGACTTTCGGATCATTTCATCGGCCTTTCAAGGTTTCATCGAAAACACACGACCATTGGGCTGCGGCACTTCACGCGTGTCCGGAGGCGACGTTGATTGCCTTTAACACATGGTTCAACGATCGTACCAAGCACGAGCTGCGTGCCGCGTTGGTGGACCGTGGGATAGAAAGTGATCGGATTGAGATTCGAAATACTTATCGGGGCGATTCGTATCTGAGTGTATACGACGAAATCGACATCGGTCTCGATGCGACGCCGTGGGCCGGCGGAACGACGACGATGGAGGCACTGTGGATGGGCATTCCGGTGATCGCGATCTACGGTAACAACCGGCCCTCCCGTGGTACCGCTGGTATCGTGCACCACCTGGGATATCCGGATTGGGTAGCCCATGACGAACGGGAGTATGCCGAAAAAGTAAGGTCACTCGCTTCAGACCAAGAGCGGCTCGTTCAACTACGTCAAACGCTGCGCGAGCAGACTCGAAGGACGATCGCCGACGAACAGCGTTTTGTGACCGAAGTCGAGAAGGCCTATCGCAAAATCTGGAATCAATGGTGCGCGTCGGCACCGTTGCATCAAACGATTGTTTTGCCGCAGCAGGTAACACAACCGCTGGTCAGGTAGGCGGTAAGGCGGTGACCGTCACGTTTGCGGCGAAGTCTTGATTCGGATCGCCACCTCACGTTAATGTGCCGCACACGCAATCCGATTGGAACCACGCATTCCGATTGGAACACGGGGCTTACAACCAATTGAACTGGCCGGTCGTCTATGACCAATCTCTTTCCGGACGTTCGCGCAGCCGGTTGGCTTCTTCATCGCCGACGAACATCTCCGTTTTTGGATCCAGTCGCAGCGTCCGTCCGAGGATCCACGAGAGTGCGGCGGCGTGCGATGCGGTGTGCGAACGGCGCATCACGACGTGGTTCGCGTTGGGCATCTTGCGAGACTTGATGCAGTCCAAGAAGTTGCGTGAGTGCGCTTCGACATCCAACCCGCGTTCCTTTTTAGGCAACTCTGGCAAGTCGGCGGCGATCGATTCCGGCTTCGCAACTAAACCTCCGCTGTCTCCGACTTCGACCGAACCGGCTGTCCCTTCGAATCGCACCGGGCAGGTCCCGAGCGACTGAATCCAACCGGGACGGTCACCGAAAGGGGTTTCCAAAAAATGAATCCGTAGCGGAATTCCGTCTTCATACTTGCAGGTAATGCCATTCCCGTCGGCCGTGTATTCTACTGGCATGGTGTCGTCGGCGTTCTTGGCCCATTGGCAGAGGTCGACCGTGTGGGCACCCCAATCAAGCAGACGAGCGCCGGAGTCAAAATCAAAGTAACCTCGCCATCGCCCGTTCACGTAGGCTTCGTTGTAAGGCCGCCAGGGAGCGGGGCCGAGCCACAGGTTCCAGTCGCATTGTCGTGGATCGGGAGACGGTTGACCGGGCAGCCATTCCGTTTTGATCTCAGGGAGATAGACGGTTGCGTGTAATTGTTTCAGCTTACCGATCTTTCCCGTGTGGACGAGTTCGACGGCTTGGCGGAAATTCGTGACGGTTCGTCGTTGGGTGCCTGCTTGAAAAACTCGTCCGGTCCGTTCGATCGTTTCGGAAAGTCGCTTACAAAGATCAATCGTGATTCCGCAAGGCTTTTCACTATATACGTCTTTGCCAGCTTCCGCCGCCAGCATTGACGCACTTGCATGCCAACGATCGCCGGTCGCGATCAATACCGCATCAATGTCCTTGCGATCGAGCAGGCGGCGAAAATCGATCATCGTTTCACAGTTTGCGTTGCCAGCCATCGAATCGACTAGCTGTTTGCCTTCTTCCCGCCGTGATGATTGGACATCTGCGATTCCAACACATTGCACATCGGCATGCTTGAGCATTCCGCCAAGCACGTAGCGGCAGCGAGGTCCGATGCCGACAACCCCAAGCCGGATACGTTCATTTGCCGCCGCCGATACGGTTTGCGGTGACAATCCCGAGTGGACGGCTATCGCAGACGTCGATGCAGCGAGAGCGGATTTAATAACGGTTCGTCGAGTGACCATGGCGAGCCCCGCGGGGAAAGAGGAAGGCGATCAGAAGATATTTATCCTATCAAAGACCGCATCAGCCGTGTCGTATGGTTGGTCGAATCGTATGTCTAGTTGAGAGTCTGAAAGGTCTGATCGCGAGCAAGAGCAAACAGGCAATCTTGAGCCGACGTATCAGTTTTGAACACGTGTGTTCTGCTTGACTTTTCCGATCGAGAGACCGTGCCTTCGTGAGCTATACCCGATTCTGAAAGGGGAAGAAGGATGTATACACAGGAGATCGTTCGACCTTAAATCCGCACAATCTAGTTGCAATGGGGCCGAAACACTTCTGCGTCGTCAACATCTGAAATTTAGATTAGCCGATCGGCATGAGCCACGGGTTCGGTGCACCAACCGGGACTAAGCAGTTGAACACGAAAGATTCGGCTTAAGTCATTTCACTCTCCCACTGGGAGAGTCGGGCCTTCAGGCCCGGAGAGGGCACCCTCCCCGGCCGTTTGTTCGTCCGACCCTCCCGCAAGCGGGAAGGTGTTATCCAGATGTTTAAACCCAAAGACTCGTGTTTGCCTGCTTAGCTTACCGAACGTCGAGGTCGGGAAGCTTTGCGAGCTCATCTGGTTCCCAGACCTGGATGGTGACTTCGTCGATGACGGCTTCCCCATCACCGATAATTTCAAACATCGCTTTGACTTGTCGGTCACTTGAGTTGTGGCGGTAAAGTCGCACGCGTTTCCATTGCGTCGCATCGTTGACCAACACACCCATTTCTTGACCGCCCAAGTTGTCGTAAACCAGCAGTCCTTGATGTGGTTGGCCGAACCCGAGAGTGCGAACCATGACGTCGATCCGAACCGTCTGCTGTGCTTCGATCCTGACCGCCGGACTAGAGAGCATGGCGATCGTACCGGCATAGCCTCCGCCGAGCGGTTCGCCCGTCGTTGATGCCGCTGACATCCTAATCGCGCCTGCTCCACTGAAAAAACCGCGAGAGATCCAGGCAAGATCGCTTTCGGCTCGGTCGAGCTTGCGTTTGCCGAACGTCCAATTGTCAGGGCCGATCGCTTGGGGCTGATCAAGGCCGCCGAGGGCGATCAAGTTACGACTCCAGCCGCGATCATCCATCAGCGGTCGCCAGACGGTTTGTAGCGGCAGGTTTCCTTCGTCTAGTGGCGGCACGCTAAGGTAGCGAATGTCTTGACGCAGGTCATTGGGAAGCAAGCTCTGGCCAAGTTGAACGTTAGCTCGGGTCGCCCAGGCATCGGCGCGTCGGGCGAGTCGTAGCGTGGTTTCAAAATCACCGCTCCGATAGGCATCTTCGGCACGCGAGTGGGTGTCGACGGCAGCGTTGACGAGGGCGACCGGCATTAATGCCTCGGTCGCACCTGAACTTACCGCGTATTGCCAGTCCGCTTGTGCGTGTTGAACTTGTTCCCCGGAGAGCTGCCAACGATCGGCGGCCGCGCGTTTGACTTGGGTGCGTGCCGCTTGAGAGAGCTGTGCCCCCAATCGCGCGTCAGGACTGATCACGATGAACTCGGCGACATCAGGAGAGACGATTTGGAGTTGCGTCAGACCGTTGATTGTTTGAATCGGAATTCGCTCGGTCGAAAAATCCGTCATCCTCCACGCGGTGTAGCTGGCCATTTCGGGCGGAAGTTGAATTTCGATTGATGAACCGTCGCCGGCAAGCAATTGATCGCGAACACCGACATTGCTGGTAAGTAAAAGCAACTGAGCGCGATCGCTTTGCAACACACCGCAGTGGTAGGGTGCACCGGATACGGTGTAAGGATTGCTCCGTTCTGCCCAGGCCATCCAGGGAGCGAGCATCGCAACGGTGCGGTTGATATAGCTCAAGGCGAGCGAACGCTGATGCGCGATCGCTGTCCCCGATGTTAGCGCCTCGGGGGAATGAAAGACAATCGCCGCGGGCGAATGTTCGAGTGTTTGGTAAAGTTGGACGAGTAAGCTATGCCAACGAAACAGGTTGGCTTCCGGCGCACCGTTTTGATCTGCGATCGCACGATTCATTTCTAACAGACGTTGCGGCACCGACGATTCCAGCGAGACCGCGACATCGATTCGATCGACGATCCGTGAGCAAGCGATCGAATAGGATTGTACTTGTTCGGTCGCCGTTAGACCCCGCGACCGAGTAGCTGAGTCGAAGACGATGCCATCGGCAAAGGCCGCGTAGCGGTTCATCGCTTCGACAGGGGCGATGACAATTGGGCGTTGCCAAACCGACGGAAATCGCCGCAGCCGGCTAACGGTTCGATCGGTCTGCTCGATCCGTTGTTGGTCGAGCGCGACGCCTCCGCCAAGGTACCATGCCATCACCGGATCGAGCAGCGATTGCAACTCCGGGTCTGGGGCGATCGGCGGTGGTGCGTAGATCATCATTCCCGTGCGAATCGCTTCCCGTAAAATGTCCGCGCTGGGAGGTTTGGCCAGCAGTACTGCGTCAAAACCGAGTGAACGCAGCCACGTCAGTGGTTCACCACGATGCTCAAGGATGCGAACGATGGACGTTTGAGGAAACGCCGATCGCGCCGATTCAACCTCTCCGACGGTCGCGGGCGATTGCACCGAGGGCAGCGATCGGACGAGTTTCGGTGCGGACAACATTTGTCGTCTGGGCGTGATTTCGGAATCGCCAAGTTTTGTCGACAATGTTACCGGTGGCACACCGCTGAGACGCGCATGTTCGCCGACGTTGACCATGCCGGAAACCGATAGATCGTCGAGCCGTAGCGTCGTCAATCCCGCGCCACTGTAGGCGTTGATCGCGACCGCATCGACATACGGGTCTGCTAGGTTCGCTTCCGTTCCGAGCTGTTGTCGCAGTTTCGCGATCCGAACCAGCAGGTCGCTTTCGATTTTGCCGACGCCAAGACGTTGGAACTTTCCGGGCCGTTCGTAGGTTGCGCCGTAGAGCACCGTCGAAAGCGGGCGGCGTGTTTCCGGATCACGCTGATAGGGAAACCGAACCCGTAACCCAACACGTGCCCCACGTCGTGCGCTGAGGACATAAACGTTGGCGTTCAAGTCGTCGATCGCGTGGACCGGTTCGATCTGATAAGCGATCACCGCTTCGCTTCCAAGGGCGGCCCGAAAGGTGATCGTTTCACAACCACCGTTATCGTGTCCGCTCGATGGCAAGACCTTGTGTTCGATGAAGCGGGCATCGCAATCAGAAGTGTCCAGTTGCCAACGGGGCGGAAAGGCATCCAGACGATCGTAGAATTCGGCGCGCAGGAAAACATTGGCGGTCATCCCAATCGCGACGACGATCATCCAAGCCAGACGACCGGCGAAGCCGTGAATCGCCGGACCATTCGTGATCGAGAACCGAAGCGGAAAGGTTTGCCGAAAGCGAATGACTGCGGGGAAAAACTGTCGGACGCGGTTGAACTGACTCATCAATGATTGACCCAATACCGTTCTGGCAAAACAATCACAGCAGCAACGGGGAAGGCATCGGTGTCGTCGGCGATTGAACCGACGACCAGCCGGGAACTCGTCATAAGAGTGTGCGGTTGACGCGACGATGTGTAAAAAAATCAACATCCCGTCGCAACCCGCAACTCGAACCGTAAGGTGTTGCTATAACAAGATTTAGAGACGGAAGGCTAGGCGAAATGGTGTGGTTTTTTTGCACCGTTTTGTTTTGACATCATCAGAGTTTCGATCAACCTAAGTCGAAAGACAGCAAACACTTACGTTGTCGGTTGGAAACGGGCCACGAGGATCTGGCATCGTGAATGCAATGGAGGGCTATCAACCAAATCACCCCAAGTTTCACTCTCCGGAGCCCTGGCGCATGCAAAAGACGACGATCGGATCGAACAACAAACAGCACGACGAAGTTCCTCAAGAATTGCGTGAGCTGAGCAACGCGATCGACGCACTCCCCGCTCGTTATCGTGACACCGTCGCACCGGCCTTGAAACGGGCGGTTGAGTGCAGCACTCGCCGGCGGCGAATTCTGAATTTGGTCCAAGAAGCGCTCTCGCAATTGCGATTGGACATGAAGTACTTGGTCTTTGATCTCGAGGCAACTCGCCGTGAACGCGATCAGTACCGCGAGATCCTTGAAAAGGAAGGCTTGCTCTAAGACCAGTACGTCCAGGTATTTGGTCTGTGATTGATCGTCGGGTTCGTTCAGCTAGCCGATGGGCATTTGCCCCGGCGGGTGTGGGTGAACCGTGGCAATCGCCAGACGGCTATTCCAGCGACCCGGCTATCACGATGACGCACGACAAACCTTGCCGCATTTGCCCCCTGCGGCCGGTATATTCACTCGGCCGGTTCAGTGTTGACGCACTAAACGGAACCACGAAGTCGCTTTTCGAACGTTTTCTATAACGAAGCGTTCAGATTTTTTTTAGCCGACGGTGCCGGCTAGTCCTGTGTTTTGTATTGGACCCGCGTTTCACCCGGCGAGGGAAGACAGGTTTGACGTCTGCGGATTTGGCGCAGATGACGTTTGTGTATCCCGGAAGTCGGCAGGTGGTTTATTGCTAACCGTGGCTAAGGCCATTCGGCTGATGTGAACCAAGGCTAACGCACGATGGTATGTCGGTAGTAGGTTTCTAAACACAGCGTTGCCATTGCGGTTGAATACACCGTCCCCCCATACCCGCCCCACAACGAGGTGTTGGGCCAGCTACCGTCAGGACGTTGGGTGCTGAGTACGCGTTGTTTCAGCGCCGTATTCCATTGCGACCAGGCATCGTCTTGCAGTTGATGCAGTGCCATCGTGGCGTAATACCAATAGTAATAGTTGTCTTGCCCGACACCCGGTGGACGCTGAAGCAGATAGCGTTCGGCTTCGTCGACTTCGGCCGGCGGAACGGCTTCACCGTTGAGTAATCGGATGGCCAATGCTTCCGCGGTCATCGTGCGACTGATCTGTTCGCCCGGACGGTAGCACGCCAGCCCACCTCGGCCGACGCGAACGCTTCGCAAAAATCGATCGACGCCGGCAAATGTTTCTTGCTCGACAGGGACGCCGGCTCTCTTTCCCGCATGCAGCACCATCGCTTGCCAGCCAAGTTGACTAAGGTCGCCCGGATCGCCACGTGTGTATCGCCAGCCCCCAGTCACTGGATGTTGCATTCGTTTGGTATGCGCGAGTGCCCGACGGGCGCATTCGACGGCCGACGGATCGCCGGTCATTACGGCGTCTTCGCAGACGGCGAGGGCTGCCATCGAATGACAATAGCTGGCCGCATAGAGCGTCGCGTTGCCTTCAAGTGACCCGTTCGGATGCTGGTTTTGGATCAGATACGACAATCCGAGGTAAACGTTTTCAGAGAACTCGCCGCGTTGATGTGTGTTGCCGGCGCCGATCATCGCAAGCAGTGACAAACCTGTCAGCGCGGTCGTACACCGTTTCCCGGCACCGAAACGTTCTTCGCCAAGTGGGCGTCGTTCTTCGCCGGCACCGGACGATTGTGGGTCCCAGCTTCCGTCCTCGTTCTGCGCGTCGGCCAGAAATCGTAGCGCCGCTCGGACTGCCGCTTCCGTCTGCGCGTCTCCTCCGGTTTGTTCAATCGCGATCCGTTTAGCCATGCCAACACGGTTGGCAAAATTGGCCGCGACGGGACCGGCAATGTTTGCTGGTTTTGTGTTCGATGCCGCCGGGGGCGATTGCGGCGCGGCCGAGCTTCGGACGCTTGCGGTGTGAGCTTTTGGCGTCACCGGTGGTTGTGTCGGTTGTTCCTCCATCACGGTTTCCGCGGGCGATGGCCCGGCGGGTTCGGTGGTGGGGGCTTTATTCGCAACATCGGTTTCCGGCTTCGATTGCAGCTCGCCATCTTCGGCTGCCAGCTCGGAAACGAGCAGGTCATCCAGGTTCGCGTCGAGAGCAGATTCGATTTCGGCGAACAGTTCACTGGAGTGATCTTCGATCGGCGAATCGAGCGACTCGGGAACGGCCGGCGATTCGGGGGCCGCCTCGTCCATCGTGATTTCGGGTTCGTCGAGCGGTGCGTCGGCTAACTCGGCCGTGTCAATGATGTCGGCAACGTCATCGACGGGCAGTGGCAGGAAGGGAGTTTCGTTTGCGGTGCCGGCGTTGGAGTCAAAGTCCAGGTTCGGATCAAAGGTCGACATCTCGATCGATTCGAGTCCGATCATTGTGTCGTCATCGCTATCGGACTGCCCACCGCCCGAGGATTCTGGTTTATAGGGAACCAACCAAATCAGCACCCCATGCAAGATTACCGATAGGACCAAGCAGATTGTTCCGGCGGCGCGGCCCTCGCGTTTCGCGCGGCGAAAAAGCCAGATCGTGATGACCAGCAGCACCACCGCAGCCACGGCGACCGCATAGACGACTTTGGGATCCGACCAGATAGTGTCAATGCTGCTGGCAAAGATCAACGATGGACGCCTCCGCTTTGATCGACTTTGACGGCCATGGCAATCTTTTTGACTCCCGATTGGCGGACGAGTAGGGCGATCGAAGCGTATTGTTGAATCGGCGTGTCACTGTCGGCGCGGACGATGACATTCAACGCAGGGTACTGTGAAAATTCGTTGGTAAGTTGCTGGACCAATTGGTCCTTGGTGACCGGTTGATCGTTCAGCATGATTTGTCCGTCTCGGGTCAACGAAACGACGCGATCATCGGGCACGCGTGAAATCGGATTGGCCGGCCCTACCGCGGGGACCGACACATCGATCGCACTTTCCGATTCACTGAACTTGCTGCCGACCATAAAAAAGATCACCAGCAAGAACACCACATCAATCATGGGCGTCAAATTAATCGTGACGTCTTCGTTGGATCGATTGCGTTTTCCCATCACGCCGCCTTTCGCCTTTTGCTTCGTGATGCGTTGGTCGTTTCAAGTCCTTCGGCAGAAATGCAATCGATCACGCGTTGGCACAGTTTTTCGATCTCTACTAAGTAACGATCGGATTTACTGCTGAAGTACATGTAGGCTAGATAGGCGGGAATCGCGACGGATAGCCCTCCGGCGGTGGTCATCAACGCCATACTAATGCCGCTGGCCAAAAGTTCAGGACGGCCCAAGGAAGCTTGATCGCTAATGATCTCAAACGCATCGATCATTCCGATTACGGTTCCCAGCAGCCCAATAAGTGGAGCGACATTGCTTATCGCATGGAAGACACGAAGGTATTTTCGAAGGCCTTCGGCAACACGATCACCGGCATCCATCACCGCTTGTTCGATCTCAAACATCGGCCGTCCCCAGCGCCTCAAGGCGGCGCGAAAAACTTCGCTAACCGGGCAGTCGAATTCTTTGCAAAGTTCAGTCGCTTCGTCATAGCTGAGTACGCCGTCTTCGACGCATTCGGTGAAGCGAAGTACAAACGGTTTAGGGATGACGCGACTGCGTCTTAGCGCGATCAAACGTTCAAGTGACAACGAGAGGACGACAAGTGAGCAAATCGCTAGCGGAAGCATCAGCCATCCGCCCGACATGATCTTGGTCACAAAATCCGGCGTTTGAAACCAACTGCCACCACTTGCTTCGTCTTTGCCAGGATTCGCTGCCTCGCCGCCAATCTGATCGGTCGCCGTTGAAGGTTGTGCCGGTACTTCGGGGATGCCGCTTTGGTAGTTTTGCGCGCCGATCTGACTGCTTGCATCCGCCACGCGGTATTCGGGTTGAGCCGAGGGGGCGGGCGAAAATTGGGCGGGAAAGCCCTGTGGATAGGTCTGTTGCTGGGGCGGGTACTGCGCTTGGGCCTGGTCGAGAACACTCATCAAAACCAGCATCCCGATGGCCAGTACAAAGGCGGGCAGCATCCGCGACATCAGGCCCAAAAAATGCCGTCGCGGGCGAGCGGGTTGTAGTTTGATGGAGGAGCGAACGTGAGGCTTCTCGTGTGACATCGTATTATGATTCGGATGAGGGCGATCGCACCGTGACGGATCAGCGTCGTGTGCTCGGTGTCGTTTGGTCGGGGAGTGCGGACAGACGGTGACGTGCTTCCTTGGCGTAGGAACTGTCCGCAAATCGCTCTAATAGGCTTCCGTAGCAAACGCTGGCTTGGCGTGTCCGCCCCAATTGTTCGAAAGCTTTCCCGGCTTGGACCAACGCCGCGGCAGCGTAAGGCCCACCCGGGTCAAGGTTTTCGACCAACCGATAGGCATCGATTGCATCGCCATAGTTTTCTTGTAGAAGATACGTTTCGCCGATCATCCATTGGGCGCGTGCTCGCAGCATCGCGGACGATTCTGCCGAACGGACGACGGATTCGAGTTGTGTGCGGGCTCGATCGAATTCCAACTTGCGAATCGCGAGGTCGGCTTCGAGCAGGTCGACGAGCGGTTTCTGTTGAGCGGAAAGCGATTCGTCTTGGTCAATTAGTTCACGCACGCGACCAAGTCGACGTTCGGCCTTCGCAATTTCGTCGACTTGGACGGCGCATTCCGCACAGCGCAAGAGCGTGGTGAAGTCCTCGGCACCGCGTCGGTCCACGACGTGATTCCAGAATTGAAGTGCCTTTTCTTTTCGCCCGGAACGAAAGATCGCTTCGGCGAATAAGCGGTCGACATGAATCGTGCGTTTCTCAGGATCGGTGTCTAAGTCGACTTCTTCGGCCGCCAATTGTAGCATCGACCATCGCTCGGTCCGGCCTGCCCATCGTGCGGCCGCCTCAACCGATCGTTCGGTTGCTTCGTCGATGCGTCCGCCGATCACTGCCGCGGCGATCAGTTCGGAAATTGCCGACTGGTCGTTCCGATCGCACTCTTCCAGCGTTTGGGCTGTCCAAGATCCGCCGCGATCAAGTGACGTCAACCGAGTGACCAACTGATCAAAGTCGGCAGGGGGGAGTTCGTTTCCAAACGAGACAATGACGCGCGATCGCAATTCGTTTGGCCAGTTAGTTGAATCGATGTTCGCGATCAGCCATTCCTTCAGCGGTAGCTCAATCGCGTCACTCGATCTTAGTATCTCGAGTGCGAGCGTTGGAGCTTCATCTGAATCGGGATAGCGCTGAAAGTGCCATTCGATGGATGAACGGCGTTGTTCGTCGACCGCCTGCTCGGTGTTGGCTTGATCAATTAAGCACCGGACTCGCAACGCAGAGGCTTTCGGTGCGTCCGTGTGGTCATCGTGTTGATCAAGAAACTGCGTCAGCTTTTCTGCGGCATCGGTGTTCCGAGACGGCTGGAGGGCGATGGACCAGCCGAGACCAAGTCGGCATAACGCGAGGTGTGAGGGGGAGAGTTTTAGCGTTTCGTCGATGCGTTCATCAGCGTGGGTTTCGAGCAGTGTTTGGTACAACCGTTCGGCGTCTTCGGCCAGTCCGGATGACATCGCACTCCAGGCGGTTCGCATCGCTAACGACTGTGCCGGCAGAAGAATTTCTGGTGTGATCGTTTCGCGTGAATCTGCGGCGGCAGAGAGGAAGTGCTCGCAAATTTCCAACAGCTTGTCGGCTGCGAGCTTTATTTGTCCACCGGCCGCGTCGTGAGTCGCGATTGCAGTCGCGAGTACGATGCGCTGTCGCAGTTCGATCGGTGGCGCATCGTCCCGGTATAGCCAGTCGTATGCCGCGGCGAAGA
Source organism: Roseiconus lacunae (assembly GCF_008312935.1). NCBI lineage: Bacteria > Pseudomonadati > Planctomycetota > Planctomycetia > Pirellulales > Pirellulaceae > Roseiconus > Roseiconus lacunae. The sequence continues at coordinate 167,436 of NZ_VSZO01000015.1, forward strand.
GTTCGTCGATGTCCTGTTGGTCGAGGTCGCCTTGTCCGCCACGAGCGAGCAGAACGTAGTCAGCGGCGAGCTGGATGATCCCTGGATGATGCTCGGTGACGAAGCCGTCAAGTTTTCGCAGTAAGTTAGCCGCGGAGGCAAATTCCTTCGCTTGCCGCAGACGCCGTATTTCAGAGATCGTTTCTTTGACGTCCAACGAGGCCGCGGGGTGGGCGGCTGGTTGTTCGTCCTCGGTGTTGTTGGTCTTGCTTGGCTCTTGCGGTGCCGCCGATAGCCGCGGCGCAAATACAAGTGTCGCGGCAATTGCGATACAGGCGAGTAGGGTCAACAGCGTCGAGAGCGCCGGTAGCGGGGTGGGGCTCGACGGGAATGGGATCGATTGATCCCAGTGATGAGACAGCGAATCTCGCATCTCCAATCCGATCCCGTCTCTTGTGGGGCTGTTTTCTGGCCAGTCACTTGGGCGCCAATAGCGGTCCTGATTCGAAGCGCAGCCGCCATCACGACCAGTCGCCGGAGAGCAGGGCGGACAAGCCCCGTGTTCCGGGGACGGCTCGGACTTCGTTTGGGGGAAGCGGTTGTTTTGAAGTTCGTGCATGACAGGCCGGTAAAATCGGAATAACCTGAATTACCGGAAAAGTCGTTTCGGTCGCAAGCCGAGACGCTGTCTTGACGGCCCAGAATCGAGCCTGGGGAATTCCCCAGGGCCCGCAGAACCCGCTGTTTGACAATAAAAGCAGCTACCCGCTGGCAGGCGTTTCATTTAGGCTAGAGGTCTGCCGAAACTGCGTGAAACTGAGTTCAAACAGCTTGCGCCTTGTGCGGTGTTTCGTTTTTAATTTGAGATCAGGCGATTTGCGTCAGCCACGTTTTCCGTGCAAGAGCGGAATCCGTGCGATCATCGGGGCCAGTGCGATTATGGGTGCCAGAGCCCGTCGGCTGATAAGCCGATCCCGAAAAGTGGGGCGAGACGCTGCACCGACGCTCTGATTGTTCAACCATCCGTGTCGGCATATTGACACTCCCCCTCGTTCGTTGTTCCGATCCCTCGCATGCTGAAAGCTCTCGAACTGGCCGGCTTTAAAAGCTTTGCGGATCGGACGCGTTTCGATTTTCCCGATGGGATTACCGTCGTCGTTGGTCCCAACGGTAGTGGAAAGTCGAACATCGTTGACGCGATGAAATGGGTGCTGGGTTCGCAAAGTCCGAAAGGTCTACGCGGGAAGGAGATGTCAGATGTCATCTTCAAAGGGTCGCAGACGCGACCGCCAGCCGGTGCCGCCGAAGCGACGATTGTGTTCGACAATTCGCAGGGCAACCTGCCCATCGACGCCCCCGAAGTTCACGTCACACGTCGGGTTTATCGAAGCGGCGAAAGCGAGTTCTTGATTAACGGTGAATCCGTTCGCTTGAAAGATGTACGCGATTTGATTCGCGGTACCGGAATCGGGATCGATGCCTACAGTTTGATCGAACAGGGCAAGGTCGATCGGATGTTGCAGGCGAACGCGAAAGACCGCCGAGCCATCTTTGAAGAAGCTGCTGGGATCAGCCGTTTCAAGGCGAAGAAGCTCGAAGCGGAACGTCGACTTGCTCGTGTTCAAACCAATCTGACGCGGCTGAGTGATATCGTCGAAGAGGTGGGAACACGATTGCGTAGTGTTCGCAGTCAAGCCGCTAAGGCGGAACGCTATCGACAAGCCACGGAGCGTTTGAAGGAATTGCGGACCGTGATCGCCTGGAATGACTGGGCGAATTTGAACGAAGAACTTGAGGCCTGTGAGACCGAACTTGCTGAGTCGAACAAGCGTCTCCGTGAACTGGAAAGTGAACGGGAAGAGATCAACGCGAAACGACAAGCCGCCGATTTAGAGCTTCAAACGATCGCCGATCAGGCGCGTGAACTAGAGCAGCAGCGGCACGAGTTGCTTGCCCAGGCGGCAACGTTGACCGGCCGGAAAGACGCGGACGATGGATCGGTCGGCGAAGTACGAATGTCGATCGCCGATGCTTTGCGTCGTAGTCGCACGCTTCAACGCCAAGCTCGAAAGGCAGACGAGGATCTTGAGCAAGCCGTCGCCGATCACGCCCGTGGTGCGACCGAACTGAAAGAGATTCGGGTCCGCAACGAAGAACTGGAAGCAAAGCGGAACCAAGTCCAAGCAGAGACGGATGAGATCCTGCAGCGACGCGAGGCGATCTCCAAGCAGCACCTCGATGCGATCCGCCGTGTGTCCGAAATGGAGGTTCGCATCCAGCGATCGGAAACGCAATTGTCCGAGTCGGATCGGCAACTACAGAGCCTGCAAAAACGATTAGATGATTCACAGCAATTGCTTGCCAAGGCAGAGTCGGAATCGAAAGCCGCGCAGGAACGCTTGGATGATCTTGAAGGGCAAATTAAAGCTTCCGATGCCGAGTTGCAGGTTCAAAAGACGAAAACAGAACAGCACCGCGATGTGCTGGACAAACGCAGCGGAGAAACGGCAACGCTGAGGACACGGCTAGAAGGTGTTCGGCAGCGTTACTTGGTATTGGAAGATTTGGTCAAACGGCACGAAGGCGTCGCCGGTGGCGTGCGCGCGGTATTGCAGCACGTCGCCGACCCGGACCATCCGTTGGCCGATAGCGTGCTTGGGATGGTTGCGACACTGGTCAACGTGGACGTTGATAAGGCTCCAATGATCGACGCCGCACTTCGTGAGCGATCGCAATTCATTGTCACCCGTGACGGCCAACTTTCCGATGCGATCGTTAGCGGTGACATCGAAATCGATAGCCGCGTCGGGATCATTCGGATGGATCATCTTCCCGAGCCCCCTCGTGAAAACCGAATTCAATTGGACGGTTTTCAGGGGGTGATCGGTCGCGCCGATCGTGTGATCGAAAGCGAAGGCGAAGGTGCGAAACTGATTGGGCATCTCCTGAGTTCAACATGGTTGGTCGAAGATCTGGAGACGGCCACCCGCGTGCGTCGACTCTGCGGACCCGATCAGCAGATCGTGACCCGTCACGGGGAAGTGCTGATGGGCGACGGCAGTATGATCGTCGGTCCCGCTGGTGCCACCGCGGCGTTGGTTAGCCGACGAAGCGAAATGAACGCCGCCGCCGAAGAGATCGAACAGTTCACTTTTGAAATTTCTGAAAACGACGAAGCGATTCGTGAGTTGGCGGCATTGGTCGATGAGTGTTCCAACACATTGGGGCGGATGGAGATCAGCCACCGAAACTTAGAGACCGAAAAGGCGGCGGCCGAAGCAGATTTGCGTCACGCGATCGAGCGGAACCAGGCTCGGCAGTCGGCACACGATCAGTTGACGAGCGATTTTCAGTCCACTGAAATGGAGCGCGATAGGGCTAAGCAGGAAGCGGCCGAGCTATCTGAGTCGATCAAGGAATCGCGTCAAGTTATCGAAAGACTTGAAAGTGATGCGGCGGAAGTAGAAGAAATGTTGTCCGAAACGCAGCAGGCGTTGCAGTCTGCATCGAGTGCGGTCATGACGGCGTCGGTCGAACTTGCCCGCGCCGAGCAGCGGCAAGAAGCCCTCGCCGCACAAATCGAATCGCAGCGCCGTGAGCAAGAAGAGCGTCAAGCTTCGGTCGAAAACGCAAGTGTGACGGCACAGTCCGGCTACGCCCGCCAAGCCGAACTCAAGCAGCGGATCGAAGAAACGGTCACTCAGCTTGCCGATCTCAAACGGCAAACCGATCAACAGCAAATCGAACTGCACTCGCTCGCCGAAAAGGCGCAGCAACTGCGTCAATCCAATCGTGCGATCGCAGAAGCCGGTGAAGCGGTGATCAAGAGCGCTGCCGAAACCAACGAACGCGTTCATGCGGTCACCAGTCGGCGTGACGCTGCCAAAATGAAACGCGGAACGTTGTCAGAGCGGATTGCCGAGGATTACCAGATCGATCTTGAAAACGACGAGCCGCCCGAGGAACTGGCGGAGATTGAAAACCGCGCCAAAATGGACGAGGAAATCAATCGACTACGCGAGCAACTGCAGCGCACCAGTAACGTCAACATGGAAGCGCTCGCGGAACTCGAAGGTCTGCAAGAACGCTACGATCACCTTAGCGGTCAATACGAGGATCTCGCGGCCGCGAAGGATTCGTTGCAGCGTATCATCGGTCGAATCAATGCGGATAGCAGACGGTTGTTCCTCGACACGCTCGAAGCGATTCGGCAGAACTTCCAGAAGCTCTACCGAAAATCGTTCGGTGGCGGACACGCAGATTTGGTGCTCGAAGAGTCCGATGATCCGCTCGAAGCCGGCGTGGAGATCGTCGCGACGCCGCCCGGCAAGCCGAGTTTCAGCAACTCATTGCTGTCCGGTGGCGAGAAGGCGCTGACGGCAGTCGCGCTGTTGATGTCGATCTTTCAGTATCGCCCAAGTCCGTTCTGTGTGTTGGACGAAGTCGATGCGCCGTTTGACGAGGCCAACATCGGCCGATTTGTCATGGTGCTCAATGAGTTCCTCGATCACAGCAAATTTGTCATCGTCACACACAGTAAGAAAACGATGACAGCCGCGACCACCTTGTATGGTGTCACGATGCAAGAATCCGGAGTCAGTAAACGGGTGTCGATCCGATTCGAAGATGTCAGTGAGGACGGCGAGATTAGCGAAGGTGAGGCCGCTTAAAGCGAAATCGTCGCATTTTAGTGACCAAGTTCGAAACCGAAACGCGACATGACACCCCAGGACTCTCTCGCGCCTGATCAGCCGATTCGCGTCTACCGTGGTTCTCACTTGCCGATCAGACGATTGGCCTAAGCCACGGTTCCTATACGGTGAACGTGGACGACGCCAATTGGGCTGAACCAATTTCCGGGCATTGACCACGGTTTTAGCGTCCGGGATGTCTTAAGACTCGTCTTGACAGCGCTGCCGAGCGTCAGGACGTGACCGGCGGTTGGCTGACTTTGGAGAGCATCGTGTCGACGCGGTCGAGTAACCGTTGTGCGTCGTCAACTTTGCCAGCCGAATCGTCGGTTGCCATGGCAACGAATCTCGCGTTACAGTGCGGACAGCAGACTTCGCGTCCCAGCAGAGACCCACGGATCTGAATTCGCCGCCCGCAGGTTGGGCACGATCGCGTGAATCGAATCAGACTGTTAGATTGCATCAGCCACTCCTATTTTAGTATCCGTCGCAAAGAAGGCTGTTAGGGCAAAAATCTATCCCTACAATTGCCCTTTATCAAGCTTAAAATTACCAAATCGCAAATCGGTGGCTATACGCATGCCCAGGCAGGCTGCTTTAGACCCCGTGTTTTGCGGGGTCGATCCGACCTCCCCGTCGTTCAGAAAGTTGTAGGAATTTTCCTGCAAGTCCGCTTTATGTCCAGTCACAGACCGCTTTTTATCACCGTTGACGGCATCGATGGCGTCGGCAAGTCTACGCAAATCGCCTCTCTGAGCGGACTATTAACCGACCGAGGGCATCGCTGTTTGTTAACCCGAGATCCGGGGACTTCTGAGATTGGACAGCGATTGCGGGCATTGTTATTGGAAAGTGACCTCACGATGCACCGACGTACCGAGGCCATGCTATTCATGGCCAGTCGCTGTGAGATGGTTGAATCCACCATCCGTCCGGCCCTTCGCGATGGGGTGTCTGTGATCTCTGATCGATTTCTACTCGCCAATGTGGTTTATCAGAGCATCGGCGACGGGGGAGCAGAGATGGTCGATCCAGAATTGCTTTGGAAATTAGGGCGATTGGCCAACGGTGGTATTCAGCCCGATTTAACTCTCTTGCTGGACATGCCCGCGGCCGCGGCACTTGCACGCATTAAAGGCCCACGTGATCGAATGGAATCGCGCGGTGAAGGCTACCTGGAGCGAGTCCGTCAGGCATTTTTAGAGCAGTTGCCTCAGTCCAGTGACGCGACCGTTGTTATTAATGCTGACCAACCGGTCGAATCGGTCACTGCGGAAATTGAATCGGCGATCGCTGATTACGCCGCATGTCAAAGCGGGTAGCGTAGTCCAAAGAATTCGCCCGAGGGAATCATCCTTCGACGCCCCACGGATCATCGGCGCGGTCACTACGGCCGATCGACTAAGACCTTTCCCTGCACACGCTGCTCGCCATAAACCGCGACGGGGCGAAATCGTAGTGGGCCGCCACCAAGCTTATTCGCTTCGATGGTAAGCTCCGCACTCGTTTGGTCAGTCGAGGCCACGACGGATCCGAAGTGTTCGATTTCAATGCGATCGGCACCTTCGCATTCGACTTTCATTTTGATTGGCGTCGCGAGTGATCCATCGTTGGCTAGTCCGTCGACGTTTTTGCGTGTTTGAACGATCGTTGCCTTCGGGGTGGCAAGTGGTCCCGGGGTCTCGATTTCTGCCGCAAACGAAATCCTCGGTTCGGTCCGCTCCACGCCGGTGATTGTCGCACGAATATCAAAGACGCCCGACGCATCGGCAGGCCAATTGATGTCGATGTTTTGAGCGGCCGGGATGGTACGAATTGGTTTTCCGTTGATCGATAGCTCAACCGTCGCTGCCGGACTTTTCGGCACGTCCAAATTTAAGGGACGTCGACTGATCCGAAGCTTACCCTTTTCGCCTTCAAGGTATTCGATGTCAACGATTTCGGCGGGCGCTTTTGCGAACGGTTGTGCGAGCGGGTCGCCGACGATCAGCAATTGGTACGGTGAGAGTACAGATTGATAGAACGCTTCGATCGCCGAAAGTCCGCGGGCGTAGTAGGCGTACATCATCGGCGACGGAAATTTGAAAGGCAAAGAATACGGTTCGGCGACGGTGCCACTGCTCATCGCGGCACCGGCAGTGAGAAAGTCGGTCAGTTTCGTTTGTGAGGCGTTGTCGAACGCGGCACCGTAACTGGTTAGATTTTCGGCGATCGCCCCGGGCACCAAATTCAGCGGCGTGCGATTGAACGGGACGGTTGCCGCACCGACCATGCTACCGGCGATTTTTCCGGGACGCTCCGGGATGACGGTGCGAAAAATCTCAGTTTCGAAACCGTGTTCTTGTAGGTAAACGGATGCGTCAGCGATTCCGCTAAAACGTGTCTTCGCGCGAACGCCAGAGTTGGCCCCGAAGGTGAAGCGTGCTTTCGGAAACGTTCGATCGGATTGACTGGCTCGCTCGAGGATTCGCACCGCATCACTGGTCGTCGAACCACGTTGGTGGATCACGGCTAACATGCACGACATCATGTAGGGCGTGCCACCCTGTTGAATGCTGACGCGCCGACCGGTGGTCGCCCAACCAACGGCGCCCGAGAATCCGATCGGGCCCTGCCATGCAATCGGGCTGTCGTCCATCAACGGTAACGCCTTTTGAAGCTCCGGATCATCAAGGTGTTTGTCGAGTTCGGGCGTGTCCTTGAGATAGCTCGATGACCACCAGCCAACTTTGATCGCTGCTTTGATCATTTCGACGGCTTTGTCGTCTTCGTCAGACAACGAAAACGCTTTGGCCGCGTTGAGTGCAAGTGCCGGCATCTCGGGATGCTTTTGCTGAAGTTCTTCCCAGACCTTTGCCGACTCGGCAGGCTTTTGTTCTTGATCGAGCTTGCTGGCGGCTTCGAACATCTCTTTCAGCTCACCAGAGAAAGGATTGCGAAAGTGGCGATCAAATTTACCCCGTGCGTATAGATTTGACCCGAAGCTTAAATAGCCTGGGTTGTCGGTGAGAACAAAGCGATAGAAGTAGGTCAGCCCATTGAGAGATGCGGTGGGACGCTGGTATTTTTTTTCGGTACCTTCGGGGAGCTGATCGGCATGGGCTTTGATTTTGACCGCGTGAGGAAAGTCTGCCGAGTATGCGATCACGCGAGCGAGCGGGGAGAGCTTTCGAGCATCAAGTTGGGCAAGCACCGGTTTGAGGATTTTGTCGCGAAATGTCTCCAGTTCGATCGCCGTGTCGGTAGGCACATCATCGAGGACAATAACGTTTTGAAGCGGAATCTGTCGCAGGTCGACGTAATGATTGGCGATCGTTCTTGAAATTGTCGAGTCGCCGTTGACGACCACGATCACGTTTTCGCTGCTCAGGCCTCCCCGCGCCGGCGGGACCATCAAAGCAGCGATCACAAGGCTGAACAGAAGCGGAATGCCGCTTTGCTTTAGAAAACGGCTCAGGTTCAATGGCATGATGCGAGAGGGCATGGTGAGGGGCGTTTCGGAAAAAACTCCAATTCGACAGACGTTGGAGTATTCTAGCAGTTATGTATCCCCGCGCTCGGGCCGCTCAGTCCTGGGCGTCTTCTCTTCTGGATAGTTGGTGCGATGACGAATGTAGTATTGCGGATTGCCGGGGTGGCGGCGGCTTGCCTCATCGGATTAGTGGCCGAACGGGCGTCGGCGGACGTGATTTTGTCGGTCAACAGTGGCTCGATGCAAGCCGGCGGGGCACTCTCCTTGGACGTCGTTGTTTCAGACACTTCGCCAACGGAAGGGATAGCGGAGATGGCGCTCGTTCTAGAGATCACACCACTGACCGACGTCGGGGATTCTTCGTTGAACTTTGTGAATCCACAATCAGAGGCCTACTTGGAAGAAGCCGACTACGTGTTTTTTGACAACAGTGACGTCGTATTAAATCCCGGCGACCCTGTCGCGACTGTTGGTCCGTTTGGTCAGGTCGTTGAATTCTTTGATTTGACATTCGACTTTAACAATGAGTTAGCATCTCCAGGGAAAGTCTTGGCAACGATTCAGTTGGAACACCTGCTCGGCGGTGAATCGATTGCGAATGTGATCGGCGATGAATTTGAAATTGCAGTGAACACGGACTTCACCGAGTTCTTTAACGCCGCCGGCGATCCTGTCTTTGTCGATCTTGCCGGTACGACTTCGGGAATGGTGACGATCACCGCAATCCCCGAGCCAAGCACGTTAGGGCTATTGGCAATTGCCACCACGGGGTTTGTCTTACGTCGAAGACGTCATTGAAGCTTTTTCGAATCGAGCTTCACGTCGCGGAACGCGGCGGCAGCCGGTAGGTCCCTGACTACGCGAAAACCGTGGCTAACGCCATTGGGCTGATCCTGTCATTCCCAGTCGATTGCAATGATCAGCCGTACGCTTTTCGCCGCATCGATGTTGAGCCAGTAACCGTGGCAAACGTCATACGGTTCATCGTCACTTCATCCGTCGACGAAGCACTCGATTAATTTTGGCGGCTATGCGAACTGTTCGTTGAGGCGTCCTTGGCGATCAGCTTGCCAAATCTTTTGAGTGTTCATTTCCATTGCCGTCAACCATCCGCCGCCGTAGCAATAGGTATCCAGGCAGATCAGATGTCCGGCGTGAAGGATTTCGCCGTCGCGATTGGCGGTGTGACCCACGACCGCAGTTTTTCCACTGATGTGTTTTGACGGGATCCCGTTAGTCAACGAGTACCATCGCAACATCTCGATCTCTTGTTCTTCGAACGTGGCCTCGGGATCGTACGCGGCGTGGGTAAAGAAAAACTCGCCGTGGGCGTAAAAGTCGCCGAGGGAATCGAGGAACTCTTTGTGCGGTTCGGGAAGGAAATCCAAGTCGCCGTCAAATCCATAGCTTTCAAGCGTTTCGACGCCGCCGTGCCGTAGCCATGCGTGATGTGCGCCACCGTGATTGAGAACCTCCAGCATCATTTCTTCGTGATTGCCGAGGATGCCGACCAATTGGGTGTGATTGGCCAGTTCGATCAACACATCGATGACTCCGCGCGAATCGGGGCCACGGTCGATGTAGTCACCGAGCGTCACAACGGTGTCGCTGGGTTGAGGATTGATCGCCTCGATCAGCCGTTCCAGTGCCAATCGGCAGCCGTGGATATCGCCGATCGCAATGAGCCGTTCACTCACAGATTTAACCTAGCCAACAGGGTGGGGAGCTTGATGTCTGTTCGGGCTGTCTGAAGCGAAGTCTCGAAAGCATGCACAGCCGCTGTGTACAATTGGAACAATTCCCGCGTTTTGGGGATAGGCGGGTGAACGGCCGGAATTCGGGCCCACTGTCGACCCAACGATTCCCCCCAAGGGGATGGTTGGTCGGTGGCACGCGATCCGGCGTAAGGTCGTTTCTCAGTTGAGTTTCGGTGGCTTTTACGCTAACAGCGACCTCATGCGAATGGTCGTCTCCGTTTACCCGTTAAGCTAGAATAGTTACCGTTGACGATGTACGCGTCGAAAAACGCCGCCACGATCGCCGACGTGTCATGCGAGTCGCCTAAGAAGGACATCAGAGGTCGGAACAACAATGAGTTTTTCGCAATCGGATTCGACCGATCTGGACTCGCCCGAACAAAAGACACTTGATTCTGCCGCGTCCCGGCCACGTTCGGTTAACGATTCTCGGTCACTTGCCGGTCATCAGGGGCCGTCTGACGCTGCCGACGGTGACGTCGACGCGTGGAGCGAAGAAGAGCTGGAAGAGGAGGCGGTTTTACAGACCGATGAATCGGCAGCGTTGTTCGGTAGCATGGCCGTCCACATTCTGATCATTGTCGCATTAGCGATCATGCCGACCCAGCTCTTTGAGGAAGAAGAAGCGGTCGTCATCGTGTCGCCTCCGGTCGAATCGGAAACCGAACCGATCATCGAGGAAGTCGTCTATAGCGAGATTCCAGAACTTGCGCCGGGAGCAAACAGCACTGCCGAAGCAGAGATGGCGGAGGCCTCGGCGGAAATGTTCGCTGAAATGGCCGAGATTCCGAGCCCGGTGGAGCTGGAAAAATCTGATCTCGGCGACATCGAGGTTAACCGGATCTTTTCCCAGCCGATGGCTCCGATGGACCGTTTGGTGGATCGCAAAGGAAACGTCGGTGAGGGAACCACAGGAGCTTCGGGGGCTGTCGACCGTTTGACCTACGAAATTCTACAGTCGATGGAAGAACGCCCCACACTGGTGGTTTGGCTGTTTGACCAAAGCGGTTCACTTCATCGCCAGCGCAAAGAGATTCGTGATCGATTTGACCGGATCTATGATGAGCTGGGGATTCTGGGGGATTCTGAAAGCAGCGCAGACGACGAAATTGCCTCCAAAAAGCCTCGCGGAATGAATCATGACGCTCAGTTGCTCAACTCCGTGATTGGATTCGGCGAAAAAATCACGCTCTACACCGAGACTCCGACCGAGGATATCGCTGAGATCAAATCGATTGTCGATCAGATCGAAACCGACACGTCCGGCGTTGAACGTGTCTTTACAGCTGTTAAGAGTGCGGCCGATGAGTACAAGTCGTTGCGAGTCAGTCGTGGAGGAAATGGTCCGCAACGCAATGTACTGTTGATCGTTGTGACCGACGAGAAAGGGGACGACGACATGCACGTCGAGGACGCGATCGGAGTCTGTCGTAAGTACGGCATGCCAGTGCACGTGATCGGAGTTCCGGCACCGTTTGGGCGAGCCGAAACGTTGGTCAAATATGTCGATCCTGACCCCGAATACGATCAAACGCCACGTTGGGCGTCGGTCGACCAAGGTCCCGAATCGTTCATGCCCGAGCGGGTTCAGTTGCCATTCACCGCTGATTTTAGTCAAGAGCCAACGATCGATAGCGGTTTCGGTCCCTATGCCCTGACACGACTGAGTTACGAAACCGGCGGAATCTATTTCAACGTTCACCCCAATCGCAATGTCGCCCGCAAAGTCCGTCGTCGCGAAGTCGCCGCCTACGCTTCGGAAATGGAGTACTTCTTCGATCCAGTCGCGATGTCGAGGTATCGCCCCGATTATCTTTCGCCTCGCGATTACATGACGAAGGTCCAGTCCAGCCCGCTTCGTAAATCACTGGTCGCTGCGGCTCAAATGAAACCCACCACCGGGATCACGAAACCACGATTGGAGTTTCTCGGCGTCGATCAAGCGCGGTTGTCGACGTTGTTAACGCAAGCACAGCAGCAAGCCGCGCGGTTGGAGCAGCCGCTGGTCCAGATGGCGTTCACGCTTCAGCCCGGCATGGAGTTCCGCGATCAAGAAGATAGCCCGCGCTGGAAAGCGGGCTACGACCTCGCAATGGGCCGAGTACTCGCGCAAAAGGTTCGCACCGAGACCTACAACGCAATGCTGGCGAAGGCGAAGTTAGGCATGGCCTTCAAAGAAGAGAAAAACAACACGTGGTTACTCGAACCGAGCGACGAAGTGTCTGTCGGGAGTAAGTGGAAACGAGAAGCCGAAACCGCTCGAATGTTGCTCGAGTCCGTCGTCAGTGATCACCCGGGGACACCGTGGGCACTACTGGCATCGAAAGAATTGGAAGTGCCGATCGGTTGGAAGTGGACTGAGAAGTTTACGGACCTCTCGCCCCCGCCGCAACGACGCCCAGGGAACAACAACAACAATCCACGCCCGCCGCGCGACGACGAAAAACGAATGCTCGAAAAGAAGGCTCCCCAGCGGCCGATTCCAAAACTGTAGCCAGGCTTGGTGAGATGTTCCTCCCAACGCCATCCTTGTGCTTTGTTTCAGTTTAGTCCTTGCAACAGCAGAATGGCATTTGCCGCGGCTTCGGAGCAATGACCGGTGCGAACGCCCGTCGGATGAAGACTCGCACCCATACTTCCAAGTGGGACAACGCCGGAAAAGCGGTTTTCGATCGCTGGCGGCATGTGGATTGGCCGCGGAAACGCCGGTTTGATATCGTGTCGTCGCACCGTGTGGGTGAAGAGCACCGTGTGGGGAAAGAGCCGGTGGCGATTTCTTCGGAACGGTCTTTCGCAGTACCTTCTCGATTTGGTACTGCGTGAACGAGTTGCCAATCCTTCAACTCGTTTTCGGGGATCCTCCGATGCTACGTCCCTCACGACGAACGCTTACCCTTATGACGCTGGCGTGTCTGTGCGCCGTTTTCGCTGGGCCAGCCGCCGTTGCCGCTCCGCCCAGTTTGATGCGTCTGTTCGGGAAGGCCAAGCCGATTGAGAAAGCTGATTCGTATGTGCTGACCGAAGAAGATGGTCCCTGGTTGCTGCTGGCGACAACGTTTGTTGGCGAAAACGCAAAGCAGCGAGCGGAAAAGGCAGCGATAGAAATTCGTTCGAAACTGCGGCTGCCAGCCTTCATCTACCAGGAAGACTTCAATTTCACCGGGACTGTCGACCGCGATGCGCAGACCGGGCGTCGAATGCGGTATGCCAACCCACATCAGTATGAAGCTTACGCGGTCTTGGTTGGCGAATACGATTCGGTCAATCACGAGAGCATTGATCGTGATTTGGAAAAACTAAAAACCGTTCAGTTGGATGTCTTCAAAGACCCCAATGAAATGGCAGATGAATACAACACCGAAAGTCCTGCATCGGTGATCAAGGCCTTCGGTCAAAAGCTGTTCATGAATGCCAAAGGGAAGGCTCGCAATCCAATGGCGACTGCCTTCTTGACTCGCAATCCGATGTTGCCGGAAGATTTCTTCCAACAGCCGGAAGTCGATTCCTTCGTCCAGGAACTCAACGAAGGAATGGATTACAGCTTGCTCGAAAGCAAAGGAAAGTTCACCGTGGTGGTTCGTACGTTTGGTGCGTGCGGGACAATCGCCGGCGCAAAGAATTCGGAAAAGTTCAAGCCCAGTGCCGAACGGATGGATCAATTCGCTAGGCAGGCAGGGAAGATGGTCAAAGCGCTTCGAAAGCAGGGCCATGAAGCATATCAGTACCATGATCGTGATCGGTCGATTGTCACGATCGGCAGCTTTGATTCACTTGGCCGAGAAATCGGTGGCCACTTCGAGTACAGCCCGGAAATCAAGCGAGTGATGACGGAGTTCAGCGCCTTGAACGCACCCAATTCGAGATCGCTCAACGGCGGCAAGGCCTACATGGCCAACCATGTCGCGATGATCCCATTTGACGTCCAGCCGGCACCGATCGCCGTACCGAAAGCCAGCAAACGCAGTCTGTACAGCGCCCTTCGCTAAGCGTTCGGCGCCATGATGCTTCGTTCCAAAGCGATTTTAGGATTAGCCGCATGGCGTTAGCCACGGTTGCGATGCAATAACCGGGCTAAGCAGGCAAACACGAGTCTTTGGGTTTAAACATCTGGATAACACCTTCCCGCTTACGGGAGGGTCGGACGAGCAAACGGCCGGGGAGGGTGCCCTCTCCGGGCCTGAAGGCCCGACTCTCCCAGTGGGAGAGTGAAATGACTTAAGCCGAATCTTTCGTGTTCAACTGCTTCACACCCGTCGGTTGATGACTCGAACCCGTATTCTCAAATGGAACGAAGCACTAGGCGTGCAATCATCCGATGAGCATTCAAGGTCGACGTACCGCGTCGGCCTTGTTTGCGTTTTCGGGCATCGCTGGGGCCCGGGTTCGGTTCGACAAATTCTGCGGGTTCTTCCGAATGTATCAAGAAACCGGCCTCGATCGTCGATGAAAGAACCGTGAGAGGTCTTTGGCCTTGGTTCTCCGTCGTTGAAGTCTGCCGTAGCGGTGGCTTGACGACGGCTTTCGGTCAACCTATGCTTTCATCCTTAACCTTAAGGGCGGCAAAGGGTTACATCGTTCGCCCGTGCCCAATGGGAACAGGTGTAGCGATAACGGGAGTCGGGAGTGACCAAGAAAGACATCGTCCGAACCATTTCTGACGAAGTAGGCCTCACACAGCAACAGACCAAGAAGATTGTCCAAAGGACGTTCGATTCCATCATCGATACGCTTGTGCGTGACGGAAGGATCGAGCTGAGGAATTTTGGCGTGTTCGAAGTCAAGCCACGGGCGGCTCGCCGAGCGAGAAACCCGCGGACAGGTGACGAGGTGATCGTGCCCGAAAAGCACGTTGTGACCTTCAAGCCAGGAAAATACATGGAAGCCCGAGTGCAGGAAGCTGATCTCGACCACCCAGAAACACTGGGCTCGGCTGAGGAGCCTGCCGCACCGCTGGGATCCACGAACCCTTCCAACAAAATTTCCGGTCGCTGGGACGAGGATTGAACAGCGTCCGAACACCGGCACTGCAATAACGAGAAACGTTCACGGAGGAACGTCCCATGCGTCGTCTATTCCAGATTACTATGCTCGCGGTTTGCGTCGGCAGCACCGTTGGTTGCATGTTGCCGATCTACTCGCCAAAACCCGAACGCCGTGTTCAGCAATTGCTCTACACGTCAGAAGACATGCGATCCATCTTGGATGAATGGGAGCGGTTCTGGTTCTTGGACCAACCAAGTCACTTGACGCCGATCCGTACACACGGCGGCATCATGTAGCATCTGCGTTTAGACGCTTTGCTTCTGAACGGGTGTGCTTGAAGAGAAAGCCAGAGTTTCTGCCGGAACTGGCATCACGTTCCGGTCGAGCTCATGGGTTGTCATGAACGGCACGGACGCCATTGAATTCGAGTTGGTATCTTCCACGAGTTCAATAGCGTCCGTGCCGTTTCGTCTGCGCCAATCGATAGTGTCTGTCCGACATCGTCTTTTTTCACATGTCAGATAGACCGAGGGCGGTCAGTGGCACTCGCTGTGGTTGCCGCAAAACTGATCGAACGGATGGTAATCAACAAAAACACCTTCCCGCGAGCGGGAAGGTGGACGAACTTACTGCGGGTTTTTAACGCTATCGGATGATGTTGGTCAGTTCTTCCAGCATCTCGTCAGCGACAGTGATGGTTCTCGCATTGGCAGAAAAACCGCGTTGGGCGACGATCAGTTGGGTAAACTCCAACGCAATGTCAACGTTCGATCGTTCTAGCTGACCACCCATGATCTGGCCTCGACTACCGGTTGCGCCCAGTCCCAAAGCCGGGTCGCCACTGCTGATTGATTTTTGGAAGTAGTTGGCTCCAACGGCTTCCAATGCTGCGGAGTTGGGAAAACTCGCAATGGCCAATTGAGCAAGTGGGAGTGCTCGACCGTTTGACGCAAGTCCGGTCAATTCCCCCGATGTCGATACGGCGACTGAAGACAAAGCTCCCGGCGGAATCCCGTCTTGGACTTGCGTCATCGTGTAGTCGGCCGCGAGGTGACTAATGTCGCTGAAATCGAGTTCGATTGTCTGAGGGTTGGTGATTCCGTTGATCTGAATTTCGATATTAGCGTCGCCGACCCCGTTGATGCCGGCAATCGCATAGCTACCGTCTTCGTTGAACGTTAGGTTGAGGACTTGTTCGTCGATCATCGTTCCGGAAGAACTTGGGATGCTCGCGGTAACCGACCAGGTATTGATCGTGTCTTTCGTAAACGAAAATGTCATTCGGTGGCTTTCGCCCCGCTCATCGAACATGTCCATCGAGACATCAAACGAATCACCGTTCGAGCCTTCGGTGTCGACGAACATCGAATTTCCGGAGAAATTCGTCGCGCCCGTGTTTCCCGCCACGTCTCGGAACGTCAGGCTCAACAGCGCTTCGCCGGTGTCATCCGCGGTCACGGTGAGCGTTCCATCGGGTTGTAGTGCTGCGGCAGCGTCGACAAGGTTTGCATTGAGCGTGTCAACGACATCTTGCATCGTTGCGGTGTCGGCAGGCAGAGTCGCGGTAAACGATGATCCATCGGGATTGGTTCCGACCAGTTCGATCGTATCGCCTGGTGCGTAAGGCGTCGTGTTGATCGTCAGATCGTTGATCAAGGTCGCACCGGTGGCTGCTCCGCCACCATCTTCGAACCCACGGAAAGACGATAGCACCTCGGCTTCGGGCGGCGAAGAAGTGGAGGGCAAGTTACCGGTGAAATCGATGTTGGCAGTTTGCGTACCCGGTATGGCGGAACCGATGGGAATGTAGATCGTGTCGTCGCCTTCGGTTTGGAATTGAACTCCACCGTCACTCGCTTCGCCCAGGTTGCCGATTCGTTGAACGAGGTATCCGGTTGCCGGATCGACCAATCGTCCTCGATCATCCAGGGCAAATGCACCCGCACGTGTAAAGACCGGCTCGCCGGTCGGTGTCATGAGTGTGAAGAAGCCTTCACCCTGAATCGCATAATCAAAATCGCCTGTCGTCGTTTCAAGTGTACCTGGGCTAAAGTTTCGTGTGACTTGGGCGGTTTGAACACCGGTTCCAATCGCCTGAGGGTTGATACCGCCGGCGGTGTCTGATGATGCCGAACCACTTCGGTCGACGTTGTAGACCAAGTCGCTAAACACGGTCGATTGTGACTTGAAACCGACCGTGTTCATGTTGGCCAAATTGTTGGCCACCACGTCAAGTTTAGTTTGATGAGTACGAAGTCCAGTAATACCGGTCATCAAAGCTCGTGACATTCGTTTTGCCCCTTATGGAAACTCTAAATTGAGTGAAGTTGTCGATAGGTGTTATGTCTGATGGACGCTGCCGATCAGCAGCATTAGCGCCGATTCATTCGGCAACGCTATGCCGATGAGCAACACTTATTGGTTCGTCGTGGTGACGACGCCACGGCGTCGCCGGTGGGAATGGCAAATTGACTAGGCGGCCGCTTCACTAATTCGGGTGATCTGGTCCATGCCGACGGTGGCTCCGTCGACCATCAAGCGGACTTCGTTACCAGAAGTGAAAAGCTCCGAAACGGTTCCGGATTGCAATTCGCCAGTAATCGGATGCGTGTACTCAACCGACTTCCCGATCATTCCAACGCTTTCTGACAACTGTTGCATTTGCATGAATTGGCCGAACGAAGAATTCAGATTCTCGATGCCTTCAAGAATCGAAAACTGAGTTAAATCGTTGACCATCTTTTCCTGGTCAACCGGATCCATTGGATCCTGGTTCTTCAACGAAACCGTCAGTAGTTGCAGGTAGTCAGTTCTTGCAGTTGACGATGAGATTCCGTCCACACTCTTCTCCTCTAGGCAACGATATCTAAACCGCTCGGTCGGTCCGTGCGGTCAGTGTTCATGGGGATGGTCGCTTGCGCCATTCGTGGTTGTCCGAACGAAGGGCGATTGTTTTGTTGTTCCGATTGGGCGTCGTTCGATGCATGCTGGTCAAACGAGATGTCGACGTCCAATGATTCATAACCCAGCTCTTGCAGGCTTTGAACCAATTGATCTCGGTGGCTCATCAATAGCTCGCTGGTCACCATCTCGCTGGCAATGATTTTTGCTTCGACCGCATCTTCGACATGCGAGACTTCGATCGTCAGAAATCCCAATTCCTGCGGATGAATTTCCAAATAGACCGACTTGTTGTCAGTGACGGCACTCTCGACTGCCTCACCGATCGTTTCGCTGACCAAGCCAACGGCAGTCGCATCGGCAGTTCCGGTCAGCAGATCTTCAAGAGAAATGCTTCCGTCAAACTCCGTCGGTATCTCCGCCGCAGCAAGTGATGTCCCGCTGGCATTGATCGCGGCTACCTGATCGGATTCCAATGACGCACGATCAACCTGTACTTCGAATCCCAAGCCGGGTTTGTTGCCTTGACGTGACTGAAGTCGCAACGTCTCTAAAGCCAAGGTGGTCCCAAAGGTATTCGAATTACTACCGGTATCTTGGTTTAGATCGCTGTTCGCGAGATCGGCCGTTGCGTCGGCAGCTGTGTCGCCTTCAGTGGCGGCTGTTTCTAGGTTTGCTTCTCGTGCTAATCGGTACTTGTCAGCTTCTTCGACTGCTGCGGCAACCGAAAGCGTTGGCTGCTCGCTAACTTCAGCGGTGGCGACATCGCCGGAATCTCGATGAAAACCGTTGTGGAGATCAATCGCTTGGTCCACTACCAGATCAATGTCACCGTTCGATTCATTTCTTGCATCCGGTGCATCAACCTCCGGGCGCGCTGTGTCGATGGCAGCGTCGTTCGTCAGCTCTGACGAGATCGCTTCAGCACTGTTCGTTGCCGAGTCAATTCCGCTGCGCTTTGAATGGGGGTGGCTTTCGGAATCGACAGCGGTGGCTTCCGGACTTTCGGCGATGGGGGAATCGTTTATGGAGTCGACCAAAAGATTCGGCGCATCTTCTGAAATACCGTGATCATCTAGTTCCTGAGAAGCTTCGGTATGGTCATTCAACGCATTTGGATCAGTAACAGCCGGAGTCAAATTCGCAGGCTCGGCAACCTCGGCAGAAACCCCGATTGAAGATGTGGAAGTCGAATGATCATTCGCTGAACTGAGTTCTTCGCTTAACGATACAGACCGATCGGATTGGGGATCATTGGGTGACGAACTGTTCGCGTTAGATTCGCTCGGCTCGGTTGGGTTCGCGATCTGTTGAGCAGTAACTTCTGTGACTGCAATGTTCTCGGTGGCAGCGGTGTTCGTCACTGCTCGGCCGACGTGTTGACGCAGCGTATGATCGGTGATCGATTGAATCGTTTCTGGCGAATTGTTGTCCGCCGAAATGTCGATCGTCACCGTCGACTGAAGTGTCGAATCCTTGACTGCTTCGCTCACCAAGTTGGTATCAATCGGGTGAGAATCAATCGCATCGGCATCGGCTGTTTGTGAAACCAGCGAGGTTTGCAATTGGTGAGTTTGCAGTGCGGTTGAAGTCTCACTCTCAAGCCACAATGACTCTTCGTCTAACTCAGGGTTCGTTTGAGGAAGGGTTTCTATCAGTGGATTTAGCGTCGCATTTTTGTTAGTGCCATTTGCGTCAGCGCTCGACGTTGCGTTTAGAAGCGTCGCCGCTGCATCAACAGCATCTATGTCAGACTGGAGTTCGGCTTCGGTCAATGGCGACGGTGCAACGTCGTCTGATGCAACATCGGCTGTCTTGAGGGACGTCTCGATATCTGCACCGACATGGTTGCTTTGTAAAGCGGCAGCGGCATGTCCATCGGTTTCGCCGGTCGACGCTTGTGCGATGAAGGACTCGAATGTTTGAGTTACGTCACCTCCAATACCACCGGAATGACTGTTGGTGTCGGAGTGGGTAAAGGTAAGGCTACCTGCCCCGCCGGTAGCACCGAGCAACAAAGCGAATGGATCAGACATGGGGGTGAATGTATGGGAATCGGTCTCAAAAAATCGATTCCCGCCACTTAGGCAAACGCCGTGCCAATTGCACGCCGCGTCTCATTTAGCGGTTTTCAGATGGACCTAATTCTACAAGTCCGACAACCGGACTTTTTCGAAGAAGACTCAAGTCCATCGAAGGAAAGAATTGCTTTGCAAGCAGAGCAACTCTTTCCCACATCGATGTCGCTTTCCACTTGCAACCACTGATTGAGTCACAGTTGATTGCGATCATTTGGGCGAGTTGAGCATCGACCGAAAGACGCTAGCAGAGAAGAAGAGGGCGGTCAGAAATTCCCCGCTCATCGAGAGAAGACGGGTGTGAATGCCACACGCCGCGTATTCAACGTTCAGAGATCGGCTAAGCTTTAAGCCGCTTTGGATTCAGATTCGATTTCGCGATAGCGACGCATCTTGTTGGTAAGCGTCCGTGGCGAAATTCCAAGTTTTTCGGCGACGACTTGACGATTTCCGAACGCCTTAATCGCGGCAGTGATGATTTGGCGTTCGACTTCATCCAAGTTCATGTGTAGCCATTGGTTGGGAAGTCGTGCGTTCTCACTTGGAGGGCCTTGTTGTGGCGAATCACCTTTGCGTTCCAATTCAATCCCAAGATGATCCGTTGAGATCCGGGGTTGATCGGTGAGGACGCAGGCGCGGTGAATGACATTGCGAAGCTCTCGAATGTTACCCGGCCAATCGTACTTGGCGAGAAGCTTCATCGCCGCTGAATCGAAGCCTTCAATCGCTATCTCGCTTTCATTTCGGAAGGCGTCAACGAAATGCAATGCCAATACGGGGATATCAGCGACGCGTTGACGCAACGGTGGAATGTCGAGCGTGAGCACGTTGATACGATGCAGCAAGTCCAGGCGAAAGTCGCCGTCATCAACGGCTTGTTTCAGGTCACGATTGGTGGCTGCGACGATACGTACATCATGTTCGATCGAGGTACTGCTACCGACTCGTTCAAACGTTTTCGATTCGAGAACACGAAGCAATTTCGACTGCAATGACAGTGGGATCTCACCAACTTCGTCTAAGAACAGGGTGCCGCCCTTGGCCGCTTCGAAACGACCTTCTCGTGTCGCGATCGCTCCCGAGAAAGCGCCTTTTTCGTGGCCAAAGAGTTCACTTTCAAAAAGGTTTTCCGAGATCGCCGCGCAATTGACTGGAATAAACGGTTGCGTCGCACGAGGACTCGATTGGTGCACCAATTGGGCGAAAAGTTCTTTTCCAGTTCCACTTTCGCCGGTCAGTAACACGGGAGCCGCTGATCGGGCTGCACGTTTTGCGAACTGAATTAACGCCTCAACCTTTGGTGATTGTGTGATGATCATCCCCATTTGCCCCAAGGATGCTAGACGGATCAAACTCGCCGGGATCCTGAAAGCGGATTGCGGCGAACGTTGCTAGAATTGTTGTTGGCTTACCGTTTAACTGTGATTGTTAACACGGTAGGCATTTTGCATTTGGATCCCTCGAACGCTGCCCTGGATCCGTGGGAACAGACGCCTCAGTGAGTCAACGGAAGACTTTTCCAGCTGCGCAAGCTTCGGCATCAAGGATTGAACCAGTTCGATCGTCTCATCGGTAAGGGTCTTTAACGGGCCTGATAGCTCATTCGACTGATCCAGGTAGCTCTGGCGCAGCGGTCGTAGCTTATCTTCGGTTTGTTTGACCAACGCCATCTGCTCGCGTATCGGATCGACGGCGTGATGAGAATCATCGGCATACTGTTCGATGATTTGATTCAATCGTTCATAGTGTTGCTTCAATTCGCTGGTGTAACTGAGCAGCTGTGTTTCATTTGTTTCCGACATGATTTTCAACCCTCTCCACGATCAACTCGATTTCCTTACTTAATTGATCCAACGCTTCGACGTTTTTTTGTTCCGTTTCGGCGTATTTCAAGTACCACTTAGCGGCTTGAACCGGGTAGTCAGGAGACGTCTCATTCGCGATGTCTCGCAACGTCCCGATTGAAGATTCGAACTGTTTTTGTTTTTGCTGGCAGAGCGCGAGCAACAAATCCAACCACATCCGGTCTGATTGTGGCATGCTCTGGGTATCGACTTTTTGCAGCGCCTGAAGCGCTGCCTTGTAATTGCCTGTGCGATAGAGGCTTTCCCCTAACGCCAGCGTATTGACGGGAACGGGAAGAAGCTGTGTCCCGGTGACGTCTGGGTTGCCAAATTCAGGATCGCCGGAATCAGTTTGGTTATTCGCAGAGACCTGATCCGCGGCGGCAAGAGATTGGTCAACGGCAGGGTGAACTTTAGGAGGCTGCGTCGGTGCAGGCGTAACAGTTTCCATAGCCGGAAGCGGATGGAGTGGCGTATCAGTGTTCGCCGCAGCCGAGGGTATCGATCGCTGCGGATCGCGGCGAAGCTTCTGCAGCACGCGAATGCGCTCACGAATCTCTTTCAATTCACTCGCGGGGTCGGGTTGAAGTCCGGTCAACACGTCAAGGACTTCGTTAGGGGCCCCCGCCATTCCTCCAGACTCCGACCCTTGGGCAAGTGCTCGCGCGCCGGCCGTACTGTTGGAATTCGGGTTCGTCTTTTCGGTCGTATCTAAGTTTCGCATCCGTCGCAGGCGTTCGGTAGCATCCATCAGCGACTTTAGCCGTGACTCGAGCTCGTTGGCCGGGTCGCCGGGCAACTGCTCAAGTGTGGTTGCGGGCGCGTCCGATATCGCTACGGCATCTTGCGAATATGCCGGCTTGGAACAATACACAACAAGAGCGGCCATCATCAAAAGCATCGTTTGGCTGCTCTTGCTTGGCCACTTCTGTGTTTTTGAGAGAGTGAGAGGGCTGAATCGAGCTTGTTCAATCATGGAACAACGACTCCTTGGTTAGCATGACTCGAAGTTGTCTCGACTGGCTCGGGGAGCACGCCAGCGAAGCAAAGCGTCGCCGCATAGTGCTGACCCTTTTCGTTTAGCACCATGCCGAGCGTGTTGAGCGCTTCGGCTTGGACCGTTTGGTCAACTTCCAGGCGGGCGATACGCCGGCAAATGGATTCGCATTGTTCTAGCTTGCCGGCATCAAACTTAATCTTGGCATGAAGTAGTAACACCGTCGGGAGCAAATCGATGGATACCTGTCCGTAGTTACTGATCGTTTCGTCTGCCGCATCGAAGTGTCCTGCACCATACTGCGCTCGGGCGAGTTCAAGGCGAATTCGTTCGGACCAAAATCCTTTTGGGGCTTTCGCCAGGGATTCTTTCAGGCTCTCAACAGCTTTGTTTCGAATGCCGACCGAAGCATAGGCCTGCGAGACAATCAATGCATCGGCAAAACCCGCAGGATCATTGGGTTTTAGCGTCGCGAGGGCCATCACTAATCGTTGCCCCTCGTCTTGGAGTCCTCCACGCGACGGGTTGCGCTGGAAACGGGCGAATGAAGAGAAAACGCTAGCGACTCGCTGAGTCGCATCTCCTACGATGTGGGGCGATTGATCGAAGAGAACTTGGTTAGCAGAATCGGGATCTTCTGTCAGTAGGTATGCACGTGCGAGCATCATCGCACAGCGGCTGAGGACGGCCGGTTCCGTGGCACGTCGAAGTCCACGCGAGCCCGCCAATATCGCTTTGTCGGTTTGGCCGAGCTCCAGTTCAAGCTCAGAAATCATGGCGTAGACGTCGCCCTCAAGAGAAGCGGTGAGCGTCTGGTCAAGTGCCATATAACAAGCATTGAGCGCATCAAGTTTTTCGCCATCGGCGAGCTGCAGCGAGGCTTCGTTGAAATACAGCTTTGCACTCAATTCATGCATCGGGGTTTGTTCCCGTGCCATCTGATATTTCGTCCGAGCTTCTTCCCAGCCACCGGCGAGACGTGAGTTGTTGCCTTCATTCATGATCGCTGCCGTGCGCCGTGGCCCCGGTTCGACCTCCAGTTGAACCTGACGCAACATGCGCTGGGTCCGGGCAAGGTCGTAAGAAGCCAAGTCACGATCGGCGAGTTCTTCGCGATGCATGACGGAGACTTCGCCTTCGGACTGGCTCCAGGTCAGCGCCATCGACTCCAAAACGCTATCAAGCAAGAATGACACCGGCATCGCCGTCGTCTGAACGTTCGTCATTCGGCCGACAAGGTCTGTCTTCGCCTTTTCGGTGAGGTTGAACACCATACCCGAACCACGTTCGATTTCGGTTAGCAGGCCCAGAACACTCAGCCCACGAACGTTCGCTCCGACCAAGACGACCGACGCGTCTTTGTTGGGGGACTGCAGAACTTGAAGTTGGCTCGGCGGCGTCGACAGACCATCGACAGGTGCTTCCCAGTCGACGAGTTCAAGCACATGATCAACTGTAACGGCTGGCCAGTAATATTCCATCGGTTCGTTCTGCAACGCGTCTATGACGATCTGACTTGAAAGGACACGCTTTTGAAGGCAGTCAGAAAGTTGCGAAACTAGTTGTGCCCGAAGTAACTGCGGATACTTCGTTCCGCCATAGATCAAATACAGTTCACTGAGCAACGAAGCGGCATCATTGAATTGTCCGCGATTCTCCCAGACACGCGCGATCCCAAGCAGGCAATTCGCTTGAGCGACGGAACCTTTTTCAACAACGCGGATCGCGCTGCGGTAATGTTTGATCGCATCATCGTGTTCATGTGCCAATTCAGATGCGAGCGCGAGTCGTATTAGGATGCCGTTGTCGGTGGGGACATCGGCTGTCTGCAATAGTTTCTGATAGTGCTTCATCGCACCTTCGTAGTTCCCACCGAGCAACAAACGGTCGCCGAGTTCGACAACCGCCGAGTCTATTTTTTGGGTGCGTTTCATCGGCGGACTGATCTCACTCCAAACGTCATCGATTGGGTCGGCAGCAAGGTCGGTTTGTGACTCTGATTCTTGTACGGTCGGCGACTGGGGGTTTTCCCTCGTTTCGTCTGTGAAAGGCCATGTATCGTCGATTTCGTCACCTTGCTCGGCCAACACGTCGGCCGGATCGATGGTTTCGTCGATCGATTGTGCGGCAGGATCTTCGGTACTCGACGGCCAGTTATAGACCAGGCCTCCGATCGCACCGACCGTGAGAAACACGGTTATCCAGACGATTTCTGCTCGAAACACCAGTAAAAGCCCCGTTTGAAGACTGTTCGTTTCACAGTTGACGAACCTTGCGATCACCTCGGAACCGTCGTAATCGGAATATCTTTCCTGGTCCCTGTAATCGCTACGGGTGTATCGACGAAAAAAGCTTTGGGGCTTGAAGATTTTGTACGCAAGTTGGTACTGGACCTTTCGACAACCACTTGCAGTCACTCACCTGCGGAGAAATCCAAATGAGAATCAATCCAACTGGTAACTCGCTGCCGTCTGATATTAAGCGGCTCGATTCCAAAGGTCCCAATGGGCAATCGGTCTCGCGAGCCGATGCGTCCGCCGCCAATGTTTCGACATCGGCGACTTCGATTCAATTGGATTCCATTCGCGAACTGTCACAGGTCCTCGAGCAAGCAGCTGATGTACGAGAGTCCGTGGTAGAGGATGTCAAACTGAAAATACAAACCGGTGAATACCTGACCAAAGAGGCTGCACTCAATACGGCCAGGTCCATTCTCGATTTGTAGATCTCGTGTGATCTCGATTTTCGCCGAGGCACCACGGATGCACTGATTGACATGGACGTTTCGTTGATCCCCTAAAACACTGAGTAAGCAAGAGATGAGCTTAACAATACAAAACAATGTCGGTGCATTGAACGCCCGCAACAACCTCGCCCGTTCTAGCAATGCTTTGAACAAGTCGATCGAACGATTGTCGACCGGTTTCAAAGTCAATCGTGGTGCCGACGGACCTGCTGCCCTCGTAATTTCGGAAAAGCAGCGTGCTCAGATCGCCGGCCTGAAAACTGCGATTGACAATACGGACAAGGCTATTTCGGTCGTTCAAACGGCTGAAGGTGCTTTGAACGAGGTCAACAGTATCTTGATCAAAGTGCGATCATTGGCTCTGGATTCGGCTAACTCGGGTGTCAACGACGCCGACGCATTTGCTGCCAACCAAGCTGAAATCGACAACGCGTTGGACACGATCAACCGAATCGCTGCCAACACCCAGTTCGGTGAAAAGTCGCTCCTCGATGGTACGGCCGGCGTGACTGGCACGACGGACGATGCGGACGTCACGTTCCTGAAGGGTGGCAGCAACACCAGCGACGGAACCTACACCGTTGAAGTCACCACTCAAGGTGAACGAGCTAACATCACCGCCGGCACGTCGCAAAACACTGGTCTGGCCGCCGACGAAGTGTTGTCTGTCAATGGCGTCAGCATCACCTTGAACTCCGGACTGTCGCGAGCGGGCGTTGTCGCCCGAATCAACGAATTCACGGACCAAACCGGTGTCGTCGCCGAAGATATCAACGGCGGTACCCGCCTGCGTTCGATCGAATATGGATCGGATGCCGAAGTCACCGTGGTTTCCGATACCGCCGCCGCTGCTAGCTCGTCCGGTTTCGGCACGACCCTTGATACCGACGCGGGTGTGAATATTGCCGGTGAAATTGATGGAGTCGCCGCCTCCGGTAAAGGGAACACGCTGACGAGTATTTCTGGTGCATCGAAAGGGACTGTTGTTCGCGTTGGTGAACTTGGTACCGATGCAGCTCTGACCGAAACCGGTGCTCAAGGTAACGTTTCGATCCAGAACAACGCGTTGGTTTTCCAGATCGGTGCGAACCAAAACCAAACGGCTCAGATTGCGATGCAGAACATCAACGCGGATGCGTTGGGCGTCGCAGTGACGGGAACGAAGTTCAACAGCTTGAACGAAATCGACGTGACCTCGTTCGATAACGCTCAAGATGCGTTGAAAGTCATCGACGCCGCGATCGACGAACTGTCGAACATTCGTGGTGAACTCGGTGCGTTCCAGTCCAACACGCTGGAATCGATCGCAAGCAACATGCGTTCGACGTTGGAAAACACCGTGAACGCCGAGTCGGTCATCCGTGACACGGACTTCGCCGAAGAAATCTCGCGATTCACCAACAACCAGATTCTGGTTCAGGCCGGTACGTCGGTACTCTCGAGTGCCAACCAGACGACGCAGTCGATTCTGTCCTTGCTGCAGTAAGCGTCGACAAAGTAATCGGACCCGGAGAGGGCGGGCGTTGGCTTCGCCCTTTCCGTTGGTCTTGATTTTGGGTCGCTTCGACGGCCTTTTTTCGGTCAGAGTGTCAGTGCGACGATTCCTTCGCCTGGATTTATTGCGATTAGAAATCCTAGCGAAGTAGTCGGATCCGCTCCGATGCTTGCCCCGGAAATTTAGGTCTCAGTGAAAACCTCTCTGGAATTCGATGTCCGTCGGCTTTGAAGCCAATGGCACCGGCCGTCGGTCGGGCGCGAGCGCGTTCGACTCACGGAATCCAGATGGGAACTGACTCGAGACCATTAGCCTAAGTCATCCCAATACCTCATAGTTTGGCATGGTGACGAGTAAGTCTGGTGAGGGTTTACCGACTTTGAGAAGTGATCAAGTAGACGTCTCCGAAGCGATAGTCGTAGAGTCTTCAATGGCGAGGGTCGGGACATAGGGTTAGGCGCAATTTAAGTGGCAGGGCAACGCAAATGGCTAGTATCGACGGGCTCGTATCAGGGTTCGATACGACCAATATCATCGAAAGTCTGCTAGGCTTTCAGCAGCAGCAAATTGATTCCTTCAACTCTCGCAAAGCTGAAGTTACCACCAAGCAGACGTCCTTTAAGGGCATCGAAGCTCAGTTAATCACGCTGCAATCTTCGCTAGGTCGGCTCAATAGTGCGACCAACTCCGTTTTTGACGCGCGAACGGCGTCATCGACCAACGAGGATGTCATCACCGCGACCGCCGGGAACGGTGCGATTGCGACCAACTATCAGCTAAGCGTCGACCAACTGGCGACCTCCCATCAAATCGCCTCCCAGGGATTTGCGTCGACTTCCGAACAAATCGGTACCGGCGATATCACCTTCAAAGTCGGCGATCGCGCAGCGCAAACGCTGACAATCGACAGTAGCAATAACACGCTGCAGGGCTTCGTCAACACGATCAACGAACAAGTGGATGATCTGAATGCCAGTTTGGTATTTGATCAAGCGTCGAACTCCCATCGGATTCTGCTGACATCCAAGCACACCGGTGCAGACAACGCGATCACGGTCACGAACAATCTCAATCCCCTCGAAGGTGTTCTCCCAGACTTCACCGGACCGGCGGTGCAGCCTCCGCTGAATGCCGTTGTCACGTTAGGGTCTGGGGTAGGGGCCATCCAGGCGGAGTATCAATCAAACACCGTCGATGGCTTGATCGAAGATGTGACGTTAGAGTTGCACAAGGCGGATCCGGGAAGCACGATCACGATTAACGTGCAGGAAGATGTTGAATCTGCAAAGGAAGCTGTCAACAGCTTTGTGGACGATTTCAACACGATCATGTCTTTCATCGACGAGCAGACTCGTTTCAACCCCGAAACGAATCAATCCAGTCCGCTGCTCGGTGATCGTTCGGTTAGCACCATCAAAAACCAGTTGTTGACGTTGGTGTCAGGGAACGTCCCGGGAGTCGACGTGGCTCGACTAAGCCAAATCGGCGTCGACCTCGATTCGCGAGGCCAACTGTCGGTCGATGGGACAAAACTGGAACAGGCGCTTCGCGGTGAACTTGACAATGTCGACGCCCGTGATGTGCGAAAGCTGTTCGGGCTCAACGGCGAATCCAGTAATGCAAGTGTCCGTTATCTCGGTGGGACGCTGCGAACGCAGCCATCGAATAATTCGTCTTACGAAGTCAACATCACGCAGGCTGCAGAGCAGGCACGAATTACCGCGACCAATGCCGCCGCGGCATCCATTGTGATTGATTCTTCGAACAACGAGTTTCAGTTGACGGTCGATAGCACAACCAGTGAAACGTTGACACTGGCCGAAGGAACCTACACCACTGAAGAACTTGCCGCCGAGCTGCAGAGCGTCATCAATAACTCGTCCGAACTGGGCGTTCACGATGTATCGGTAAGTGTCGACGGCAGCAACCACTTCGTTATTCAGACCGAAGCATACGGGACTGCGGCAAACCTCTCGAATCTAAACGGAACCGCGGCATCGGTTCTCGGCTTCGATAGCTCCGAAACCGCTGCCGGGGTCAATGTCGCCGGTAGTTTTGTCGTCGACGGTGTCGAAGAAGTCGCCAAAGGAATCGGGCGCATCTTGACCGGTGACGCTGACAACGAAAACACCGCCGACCTGCGGGTTGAAGTCACGCTGGGGCCGGGCGATGTCGTTGCCGGTGCCGAGGCGGAGTTGACCGTGACCGAAGGGATCACGGGGCAACTGAATGACTACATCCGTGAAGTGCTCGACGCCGAAACCGGTTTACTAAAAACGGTCAACGATAGTTTCACGTCGCGACTCGAAGCGATCGATCAATCCATCGAAAAGGTTGAAGAGATCACCGAAAGCAAACGGCAATATCTCCTCGAAGAATTCGCCGCGCTCGAATCGATTATCAATGAGCTACAAAATACTGGCAACTTTATTTCCAGCCAGCTGAGTTCGCTGAGCGCCTTCAAGAGCAATGGCGGGAAATAGACCGGCGATTCGTCGGGTCACCAAAACAACGAGATCGGTCTTTCGGTCGAGAGATTCACACCACACACCTAACTAATCATCACACTGCGGGGGCAATTTGATGCAGCAACTCGATCAGTACAAACGCAAAAGTATCAGCAGCGGAATGACACGCGTCGAAATGCTGTTGATGCTATATGACAAAGCACTTGCATCGGTCGAGGCCTGTCAGATTGCCAACGAAGTCGGTGATGACGCACTTTTTCGCAAGCATGAGATCCAGGCTCGCAAAGTACTCGTTGCGATCATCTCAGGGCTTCAGCCCGATGAAGACGAAGTCGCTTACAACATCGCGAGATTGCTGGAATTCGTCCTTTTCTCGTTCGACGAGCGTCACTTCGATTCGTGTCAGAAAATTCTCGGACAGATCCGAAACAGCTTTGCGCAAATCGCTGATCAGGCAAACGAAATGGAACGCAACGGAGAAATCTCTCCGATGCCAGACTCCGATTCGTTTCAATCGATCGCTTAATGGCGAGTGCTATGTTTATCTGAAAAGAGGATTAGCCGATTGGCGTTAGCCTCGGTTTCCGCGCAGTCATCGGGGCGAACGACCGTCGGCTGATGAGTCGCCCCCGAACATTTGGCTTAGGCGAAAGACTTGATCGTACGTTTGGTCGAGGGCGTCCTTCCCAACGTTGCCGTCCGCCGTGTCCGAAAGAGACAATATTTCAAAGGGCGTTTCGCTGGAGCCAGCGACAGCCCGATCTTTTTATCACGGCATCAATAGCCGCGTATCGCCTGGCATACACGGTCGATATCGCCTTCATCGATATCACTTCCTGTGGGCAGGCATAAAACTCGCTGGCAGGCACGCTCTGTATTTGGCAGCTCTAGCGATTGATTCTGGGGCTGCGAACGATACGGTTCCATCCGGTGGCATCCCGGATAAAAATATCGCCGTACACGGATGTTTTGCCGGTGCAGGTCTTCCATTAGCTCATCGCGGGTTCGGCCAAACACTTGACTGTCAACTTCAAGGACAACGTATTGCCAGTTAGTTTTTGCCAAGTGATCGTATGACAGCACGCGAAGTCCGTCGACAGTATCGAGGTGAGCTCGGTAAAGCGAATGCTTGTACTGGTTGGCAGATTGAATTTTTTCCAGGCAAGGCAATAGCGATAACCCCATCGCGGCACAGATCTCTGGCATCTTCGCGTTGGTGCCAAGATGGATCACGTGGTCCATTCCCGCAAAACCAAAATTCCGCATTAGCTTCAGTCGCTCGGCCAATGCGTCGTCGTTTGTTGTGATCGCACCACCTTCAAAGGTGTTGAAAAACTTCGTCGCATGAAAGCTGAACACTTCGCAATTGCCGAAGTTACCGATCATGCGGTCACCGTTCTGGCTCCCGAATGCGTGAGCGGCATCGTAGATGACGGCGAGACCATACTGCTTCGCGATTTCATCAATGGCATCGGTTTGGCAAGGGATTCCCCAAAGATGGACCCCTAGAATTGCACTCGTTTCGGACGTTATCGATGCTCGGATGCTTTCTGGGTCAATCGAATGCGATTGGCGACTAATATCCACAAAGACCGGTGTCAGGCCTTCCCACTGGGCCGCATGCGGCGTTGCGGCAAAAGTGAATGATGGGACAACAACTTCGCCTGATAAGTCGAGTGCATGGCAGGCGAGTTGCAAGCCAACAGTTGCGTTGCAAACCGTGATACAGTGTTTGACATCAAGGTATGCAGCGATCTCGCGTTCGAGTTCCTGAACCACACAGCCGTTGTTGGTAAACCAACGCCTTTGGAAAATCTCGTCGACGAGTTCATTGAAGCGTCGTCGGTCGCCAACATTTGGAGCTCCCACGTGAAGCATGCGGCCGGAGACGCTGTCGTTTGATTTCAGATGATGTGTGGGGTGCGCGGTTGACATTCCAGCTCTTCACTTGCAAGGCGATTCGGTTCCCCTTTATTCGACCGTCGTCGAGAAGCTCCTGGACGTTAAAACCGTCTTTGTCGTTAGACACCGCCGAACACGTTGAATGTTTTCCCTCATCTGGAGCGCATCGGTCAGGGCACGCCCAGGAAGCGAGGTTTGGCTCATCAGCCGACGGGCGTTAGACGCCGTGATTGCATTGATACCGTGGTCAACACCATCAACCAAAGCAAAATGGGTATCTGTCAATGAATTCGGTAGCCGCCGGTGTACGGCTTCTACACAGTAATCGGCGTCAGGGTTGCGGAGCGGCAAGGTATTAGCCGGCAGGGTCAAACTGCTTCCCGGCTTGAGTCATGCAGCGAAAGAAGTCATTACCGTTACCCTGCCTTCTCACAGACCAAGAAAATGCTCGCGCAAAGGTCGGGATACAGTTGTCCCAATTGGTAACAACCTTCTAAGTAATCTTGCGAAATGATATCGGTCGCGAGCAAACGATCCCACTGAAAGTTGGCGAGCGCTTTAAAGAAAATCCCGCTACGGTGGATCACTTTCAATCCTGCGGCGCGGGCGTCGCGTTCAAGGGTGTCAAGCGAATAGGTGATCCGGTGCCCGTGTTGTCGTTCGGCATCTGTCACCGCAGCGTTGTGAGGAATCAAACCCATCTTGACGGCGATCTGGCGTGAAGGGGCGTTGGCGTTCGGGCACACCAACAGCAGTCGACCGTTGTCCGTCAGCCACTCCTCATTGATACGTCGCAAAACAAGAACGGGGTCGTCGAGATGTTCCAAGACGTGTGTCAGAACAATGTTCTCAAAATGTCTGTCGAGTTGGACATCTTCGAAAGTCGCATGGACGCATCGCACCGCATCACCGAGTGTGGATTCAAGATGAGCGACCGCATCACCGGAGGCTTCAACGCAGGTCACTTGGTCGAAATGTTTCAGCAACCGCTTTGTAAAGTCGCCGAGGTAGCTGCCCAGTTCCAGACAATTGCCAGTTTGGAAAAATGGAATAAATGATCGCACCATGAAAGGGTGCATGACGTCCAAGTCAAAGTTGTATGCATATTTGCGACCCGCATTGTCCCGGAGTTCGGCGTCGTAGTTGCGAGTCGCGTCGATCGCACCGTCACGTTCGTGTGACATCTTTACTTCCTAGGTCAAGGCAGAGGGTGAATTGGTCATCGGAGCGTTCGCTCTGGCGGTACCCGATCGACTGATAAAGATTGATGGCAGCTGTATTTTCGCAAGAGACTTGCAAGCAGATTTTCTCGACTAAAGCCGTTGCCGCATTAATGTGTGCATCTGCCAAAAGCTGTTTGGCGATTCCATAACGACGGTATGAGCTGAGTATGCTGACGTTTGAGACGAAAGCGGTTGGGACTTGGCCTTCCTCAGGAAGGTAAACGGCGACCAGACCAACGAGGCTCTTCTTGTGCCATGCCTCGTGACGGAACGCAAGTCGATAGAGTTTATTCGCATACCGGCCAAGGTCGACTCGGTCACCAAGCGGGGGAATGAACTGATCGGAACATTCGAGCAAATGCGTGTAAATCGCGGTCTCAGTCGACGTATTGCACCTGACGATGATGGGGGCGACGGGAGAATCCTGCATCGAACGTTACTCGGCAACTGCGAGACCGAAGCCGTACCGACCAAACTGGTTGCCGTTGTAGAGCAGGTACAGCTGATTCGAGTGGCTAAAAACATGGGGGTAACACATCATTTCGTTGTCCCAGTCATTCGGATTGCCGGATTTTGAGATTCCAACCAATGAATCGTCACGAGTCCATGTTTGCAAGTCATCGGAATAGGCGTATCCGAGCCGATAGCCACGATCGGGATTCGTACGAAAGTCAGTCGCGTAGCGGAAGCAGAAGTACATGTGGTATCGCCCTTGGTATTCGATAACTGTCGGCAACGCTTGGCATTCGTCTTCGCCAATCGCATCGGAGATCAAGGGGGACCGCGATGCCTTCTTCCAAGTCAAACCATCATGGCTAGTCGCGTATGCAATCTTATAAATCCGCTCGGCTTGCGAAGTGCCTTCGAAGTGCTTCCATGGCAACCCGTAGATGTACCACATATAGTATCGATCTTGGTAGTGTCTGACGAATCCATCGCCGACAAGGCAGGGTTCGTTCAGCGATGCCGAGAGCACCGGACCGGACCCGCGTCGCTGGAATGTTCGCCCGCCATCATGGCTGACCGCCAAGCCGATCCCCGTTTCGACGCTGACCGCGGAACGCCGACTCCAACCGCACGTGTAACCATAGACTTGATCGCCAACCGGTACGACGTTGATTGGGAAGATCCCGTGCTCATCAAAGCAACCCAGTTCGCCAAGTGGTATCACCTGGTGCTGGGCGATTCGTAAGATGTCTTGAAAGTCGTTCGAAAAATCGACGTAGCATACATGGCTGAGGTACTTTTCGGTTTTGGTATCTCTGGATCGAGTCGAAAAGTAAATGCGGATGTAGCCTTCGCCAATCAGCGCCTGCGGCGACTGAGCGAATTGTTCGCAACCCAACGGTAGCGCGTGTTCCGATGGATCAAAGATCAGGCCGCGTTTTTTCCAGATTGGTGCAAGCCGCGTCATAGTTCACCCTCCAATCTCGCTACCCCAAAACCATGTTTTCCAACTTGGTTTCCCAAGTAAAACATGTAGGTCGTTCCGTCGATGTCGGCGAGATGAGGATAGCTGATCATTTCACTGTCCCAGCCTGTCTCAGATACATCGATCCCGGCACGGGTGTCGTCACGTTCCCAGTGAAGCGCATCGTGCGATGAAGCATAGCCTATCCGGTAGCCACCAGCGTGGCCACGATAATCCCTGCTTCTCCGATAGCAGAAGAACATGTGGTACCGGCCATTCGAAAAGATAACGTCGGGACTCGCTTGTGCTTCGTCATCTTCGATGCGAGGCGGAATCAAATCACGGTTTTCTTTCTTCCACTGCAAACCATCGTCTGAAGTTGCGACGCGAATTTTGTAAACCGGTTCGGGGCGTCCGTGATCAATGATCCATTTTCGTCCGGCGATGTAGTATAAGAACCAACGGTCTTCGAATCGGCGGATCTTCGGACCGCTGAGGACGAACGGTTCATCGGGCGTATACGGGATCACCGGTCCCGGCCCGAGTTTCTCGAACTGCTCACCATCGGAGTTGCTTTCGGCGACGCCAATCGCGGTATTAAACGGTACCGATTCGCAACGTGTCCATCCCGCGTAGTAAGCACGAAAGCGATCTTCGAACGCGGCTACGGAAATTGGATACGTACCAAATTGGTCAAACGTTCCGGGCTCGCCGAGCGGCAGGATCGGGCGATGGTGAACGCGAATGACTTCGGTGACGTCATCGGGATTGACATCTAGAAAGGTGCAGTGACTGGTGTACTGCCCGCGTTCGTCCGGTGCGGGGCGACATGAGAAGTAGATGCGAACGACGTCGTCTTTAAGGATGACCGAAGGCGCTTGGGCGAATTCCTTGATCCATTTCGCGCCGGGAACTGCCGAACGAGTCGGATCAAAAACGACTCCTAACTTGGTCCATCGATACGGAGCTTGTCTCATACGACTGCAGCTGGCTTAGGGATCAGCGAATATCCTTCCAACGCATCGGCTCGAACGACATTAACTGGGTTGAACATCAGCATGTCCAAGATGGAAAGCCAAGGAACAAATGGTTGGTCGAACTGTTCATACACTCGCAGATGGGATTCGACAAAGCGAAGTTCAATAGCATGATCTTGGAAGTGGTCTGTGTCGTACAGTTCGGTCCCGCCGATTGCGTTAACGTAAGAGGTGGCATCGAGTGCCGAGCAAATCGCGATGACCTTGTCTTGTCCACGTAGCGAATGATCGATCTCAACCGACGACGAGCGAAGAATCGTTTTCTCAATCGACAGGTACTCTAGCAGGCACCGCAGCGAGTTCTCGATATAGTCATACAGGTTCGAGTTCGAATGCAAAACTGCGTCTCGCACGAGAGCGAAAGTGGTGTCGAACTGTGGCGCTTTTCGATAGGCCTGGGACAGCCGCCGAAGTAGCTTCTGACGATCGAAAGAATCGGCGACTTCACGCTGGTCAATGTTTAGCGAATCAGACGCTTTCTTAACGGGCACCGAAAAAGTGCTCGCCGCACCTTGTTCAAGAAAACGGTTGCGGTTGATCCAACCACGTTTGGTGTACTTCACGTTGTCATAGATCACGAAGACATCGACAGCACTGATTAAATGAAAGTAGCCGATGTACGGGAAGAAGTACGGCTGCATGATACCGATTCGTTTCGTTCCCACCGAGCCACCTCAAGTCAGCTGTCACGATCATTCCCCAACGCCTGCACCGCTCGTCGCAATGCAACCGACCGGGTTTGGCTCGTATCGACCAGGCAAATGAGTCGCTTTAGCCGGATGCTGACGCCGACGGTGAAGCGATCGCGATGAGGGGCAACGGTCGCTTTGAGCAGACAGTGAGTGTAAGCCAGAAAGCCAGGCTTATGATCAACGCTCTTGGGGCAAGGCGTTTGTCCGAAAACGCTCAAGGGGTGGATCGAGCCCTTTATTTGCTAATAAAGTGAAAATGACTTGCCTTCGAGGCTTTTGAGGGTAAGATAGAGTGCAATCGGTGATCGGCGTCTTCGGCTCGGTAGGCGTCGGATCGACCATTGCAAGGCACCAGCCAACTGCTGGCTGGCGTGCGTGTACCGTGCGCATGTAATCCTTTACTCGCCAGGTTTCGTTTCGGATCGCGAGCGATCGCCCCGCTGGGAGCGGGCGAAGCGAACCCTCTTCTTCGAGCCTTAGCGACCGGTCAATTTCGGTCGACGATTGGCGATCCCAATCGGGCGACCGGTTCGGCTTGGTTTGTTGGAGCGGTCGTCTCGGCCTCTCGGTCGATACCGCGAATCCGATCATGGATGGCGTACGTTTTCTGCTCGGAGACCACCCGTGGTACAGCCAGCTGAAAACCGACCTTCGCGTCCTGAAAACAACCGTTGGTGGCGATTTGCCAGCCAGTCAGGTTCGAATCCTCAGGTAAACTTCAATCGCGAAGTTAGCTCGGTTGAATCTCCAAGGTCAACAGCATCCTTGCGATCGCAGGGTAGCAATTTGGCGAACGATCAACGCTCGGCCAAGGGACTCGATCACTATCGTGATGTTCCGGCGTTCGGTCTGCTTCAACATGCGGCCGAACAATTGCCCATGCGTCATGCGATTGTCTATGGCGATGACCGCTGGACGTACCTGGATCTGAATGCGGACTCGATTCGTGCCGCGGCAATGCTTCAGCGTCTCGGGGTCAGCCCGGGCGATCGAGTGGGGTTGCTGCTTCCGAACGTACCGGAATACATCATCAGCGCTAACGCGGTTTGGCGAGCTGGCGGAATCGTGCTTGCGATCAGCCCACTGATGGTCGCTAGCGAAGTTCAATCACTGCTCGAACAGACCAAGTGTAAGTATGTCATTTGTTTGGACGTGCTTTCTCATCTGCTTGCCGACGGGACCACGACCGACGGCGTGGACCGAACGACGCTTCTCGTTTCCATTCGCAAACATCTGCCGGCCCATCAGCAATTGGGTTATCTACTGAAACGCGGTTATCAGTGGCTACGGCATCGCCCCGGAGGCCATGGCAGCCGTGTGGGGTGGTTTTGGGAAGAGATCAACCAAGTCGATCGAAGTTGGCAGCCGATCAGCATCGACCCACAATATGATCCTGCCTATATCCTACCGACCGGCGGAACCACTGGGCTCCCCAAGGCGGTGACATTAAGTCATCAAAACATGGTTGCCAACGCGTGGCAGCAGTACGCGTGGACCGATCGATCGTTCGGGCGTGAAATCATGCTCGGTGTGCTGCCCTTTTTCCATAGTTATGGGATGTCAGCGACCGTAATGGGAGGCGCGGCGATGGCGGCAACGTTGGTACTGCACCACCGCTACCAGACCGTCAAAACAATTCAGTTGATTGAGCGGCACCGACCGACGGTATTTCATGCCGTCCCGGCGATGCTGCACGCGATGAATGAACGTCTGCGGAGTTATCCGAGTGAACGATTGGATTCGATCCGCTGGGTGATTTCCGGTGGTGCGCCGCTAGAGGAGTCGGTTGCGCTTGAGTTCACCGAAAACTGTTCGAACGATGATTCTCTGGAAGGCCCGACGGTGGTCGAGGGCTACGGCTTGAGCGAGTCGTCACCGGTCACCCATGTCGGACACTTGTTTGAGCCACCGCGGTATGGGCGGATCGGGCTGCCGCTTCCAGAAACAGAATGCAAGATCATCTCGGATGTAGGGGAAGCGTTAGATGACGGGATGGTTGGTGAACTTTGTATCCGTGGACCCCAGGTGATGCTGGGCTATTGGAACGACCCAGTAGCGACCGGCCATGCGATCGAAAACGGATGGTTGCATACCGGAGATTTAGCGGTCCGGCACCCAGACGGGTACTTCGAAATCGTTGGCCGTAAAAAGGATTTAATTATCACATCGGGATACAACGTCTACCCGGCCGAAGTCGAAGAAACACTTTCTCGCTATCCGGGGATCGAAGAGGTTGCCGTTGTCGGTGCGCCTGACGAACGTCGGGGCGAACTTGTACACGCGGTCATCGTTACTCGGGATGGCTCGCCCCCCGATTTTGTCGCGCTCGATCAATTTTGTCGGCAGGAGCTTTCCGCCCATAAACGGCCACAGCGTTTTAGTCATCGCAAGCAACCGTTGCCTCGCAATTTCCTTGGCAAGATCATCCGGCGCGAGTTGCGATGTGAACCCGAGGGGGCAAACGAATCAAGTGAATCCTTTGACGGAGGTGACGAAGATGAATAGGCAAACGCCCATCGCCGTGATCGATGCCGTGCGCACACCAATGGCGAAAGCCTTCACGACGTTTTCGGATCAGTCGGCGGTGCAACTAGGAACTCATGCCGTCGGAGCGCTTTTGAAGCGAGCGATGCGCAAAGCTGATGGTTTTGACTATCGGCAAGTTGACGAAGTGATCATGGGAAATGTCGCCGGACCACCCGATGCGGCAAACATTGCCAGAGTGATTGCATTGTCTGCTGGAATCCCCAAAGACCGAATCGCGCACACCGTTAATCGGAACTGTGCGTCAGGCATGGAATCGATCATCGGTGCTTGGCAGAGAATTGAATCACGACGCAGTGAATTTGTGGTCGCCGGCGGTACCGAATCGATGTCCCAGATTCCGATGTTGGTTTCACCGAAGGCCGCAAAGCTTTGGATGCGGCTAGCGAAATGTCGTACTTGGAAGCAGCGGATCGCAACACTCGCAAAATTCCGACCGAGTCACTTCAAGCCGATCATCGGCGTTCAGCTCGGTCTGACCGATCCGGTCAGCCGGATGAATATGGGGGAGACAGCAGAATTACTGGCCCGACAATTCGAGATCACACGTCAACAACAGGACCAGTTTGCGCTCCGCAGCCATCAGAAAGCGGCGGCGGCTCGAAAGGAGTGCTTCCTTTCCGGTGAGATCGCATCGTTAATGATCGGCGAGAAAACGATCTCGAAAGACAACGGTCCCCGTGACGAACAGTCGCTCGAACAGCTTGCCAAATTGCGTCCGTTTTTTGATCGATCGGGAACTGTTACGGCCGGGAACAGTTGCCCCCTAACTGACGGTGCGGCGGCGATGCTACTGACCAGTATCGAAACGTCGCTGCGATTTGATCGGCCGCTTGGATACATCAGCGCGTACGCGGTTGCCGGTTGCGATCCACATCGGATGGGGCTTGGGCCAGTCTACGCGACGGCAAAGCTACTCGACCAGACCGGATTGCGACTCGATGATTTTGATTTGGTGGAACTAAACGAAGCTTTTGCGGCGCAAGTGATTGCTTGCCAAAGAGCTTTCGCATCAAAACGGTTTGCATCCGAAGAATTAGGTCGATCGATGGCGATTGGCGAGTTGGATGACGATCGGCTGAACGTTCACGGTGGGGCGATCGCATTGGGGCATCCGGTAGGGATGACGGGCACACGATTGGTACTGACGCTACTGCGGTCGCTGCGGAAACGGGGATTGCGGAAAGGCTTGGCGACGTTGTGTGTCGGCGGCGGACAAGGGGTGGCAATGATGGTCGAAACCGAACTGGAGGGCTAACTCATGACGATGCAAACTTTTAAAACAATGACCGTCAACTGCGACGATGCCGGCGTAATGCGGATCGTGATTGATGTTCCCGGACGACCGTTGAACATTATCGATGCGGAAGTCATGAAGGAACTCGATCATGTCCTTGACGAAATTGAACATCGCGATGACTTACGTTTGGTGGTGTTCAAAAGCGGTAAAGAAAGCGGCTTTTTCGCCGGAGCGGACGTTTCAATCATCGAAGGTATCGAAACAGAGGATCAGGCCGATCAGCTGATCCTCGCCGGACAACGTTTATTTGATCGAATCGAACGGCTGGCTGTTCCGACGCTCGTCGAGATTCATGGGCCGTGTTTAGGCGGCGGTTTGGAACTGTCGCTGGCCTGTGACTACCGAATCGCTCGTGACAACAGCAGCACGAAAATAGGATTACCTGAAATTCGTCTCGGCTTGATCCCCGGTTGGGGAGGGACGCAGCGTTTGACGCGACTTGTCGGTTTGAAATCGGCTTTGGACTTGATCCTAAAAGGAACTCACTTAGACGCGAAGGATGCTGCCGAGATCGGGTTGGTCGATCGTGCGATCGATCCCGATCGTTGGCGAGACGAACTGATTCGGATCATCGATCAACTTTCTCGCGGTCGAAGACTTCGTCGCAGGGTGAACGTGCGAAGGCGTTTGTTCAAAGCGGTACAGCACAGTGAACTAGTACGACGCAAAATCTTTGCGGTGGCTCGTCGGGTAACCACGAAGCAAAACATGCACTACCCGGCTCTGCAAGCCGCGGTCCATGCGATAGCGGACTCGTTCCGTTCGGACTCGTCCGGCTATGACACCGAACGCGAAGAGTTTAAAAAGCTGTTGTTCACTCCGACGTGTCGCAACTTGTTGAGATTGTTCTTCTCTCGTGAAAAAGCTCGTCAACGTCATACCTGGACACCAAAGCAAGACCATGTGATTCATGATCATCCGATTCGCAAGATAGGTGTCGTTGGTGGAGGAGTGATGGGGGCGGGGATCGCGCATTGCGCTGCCACGCGCGGATTTAATGTGATGATCAAAGAGGTCGATCCATCGACCGTCGACCATGCAAGGAAACGCATCGAAGGCTTGGTGGGCGAATATGTTCGACACAAACACTTGGATTCCGATGCCGCAAAACGATTGCTTTCATCGGTCAAGTTCACCACCGACTCGATCGCGTTCTCAGATGCCGAATGTGTTGTCGAAGCTGTCGTCGAACGGATGGATGTGAAGACCGCGGTGCTCGACCAAGTTGAGCAATTCGTGTCGAACGCGGCGATTGTCGCAACGAACACTTCCGCCCTGTCAGTCACCGAGATGGCTCGTTCGATGCAGCACCCCGAACGTTTCGCAGGGCTGCATTTCTTTAACCCCGTCGGGCGAATGGAGCTCGTGGAGGTGGTTCGTGGCGAACGGACCAGTGACGCAACGGTCGCAAAGCTCGTGGGCTTCGTCAAAGCCCTCGGGAAGACTCCGGTCGTGACGAAGGACTCTCCGGGTTTTATTGTCAACCGGATCCTGTTCCCATATCTCGGCGAAGCGATGTTGATGGTCCAGCAGGGCGACGGCATTCAAGAGATCGATTCGTCGATGAAGTCGTTCGGAATGCCGATGGGGCCGTTGCGATTGCTCGACAAGGTCGGCTTGGACGTCGCTTTGCATGTCGCGCGAACGCTGCAATCGACAATGCCAGCGGTGTCCTCGGTGATCGGGATATTGAGTGACTTGGTCGATCGCGGTGAGCTTGGAAACAAGACAGGAAAGGGGTTTTACGACTACTCACATAAACGACCGCGACCACGATCGGGGCGTAAGCTGTTGCGGTATTTTGTTCAGCCACCGCCATCGATTGATTTCATCGACGACGGGCTTGAACCCATGCAACGTCGATTGGTCTATCCGATGCTTTTGGAAGCCAAACGATGTTTGGCCGAGGGCGTTGTCGAAGAGGGTTGGGCGATCGATTTGGCCATGGTACTTGGGACCGGGTTCGCACCACATCGCGGCGGGCCGATGCAAGTGCTATCGAGTATCGGCATGGCCCACTTTCATGCAAACCTGGCTCGGTTAAACCTGCAATTGGGTGACCGATTTGCAGACACGGATGCTATCACGCCAACTTCGTCAGGATTTTCACAGCTTCAGAAACAGGGAGATCGATCATGAGTCTTGACTTTGAACCTTCATTCAACTCGGTTCCACAGACACCGGTCCCTTCAAGTCCTGCGGCTGAAAACAGTGTTTCAACCAGACGAGATTCAACCGAAACGGGGGCGGCGGGAACAGAAAGCGGAGGCGAATCGTTCGCCGAAGTTGCGTTGCGTCTTGGGGGCGCGTCGGCTGACGAGGCAAAACGTACCGGTGCGATAGACACCGCCGATGATCAGGTCGAAGACTTGTTCGCCGAGCAATACAAAACGGTAAGCAGTCCGGTGCACCGTGCCGTTTGGGACACGACCGTTGATACCGATTTATTTCGTGCCAAAGCGGCCCACCTTGATACCGACGTTGCCGCGGTCTCGATGCGATCGCTGAAGGTTGTACGCGACGCCCGAGACAATGGGACGCTCTATGACGAGCGCGGAAAGATCAGTCAAAACGTCTTTCAGTCCCTGGCGGCTGCCGGCTATTGGGGATTGCTCGTCGGAAAAGAGTATGGTGGTAGCGGCGCGAGCATGCGTCAGTTTACCCGAGTGATCACGCGTATGGCTATGATCGATCCAACGGTCGCAGGACTAGCATCGGTACACGGTTGTATTGGTGCGGTCGATCCGCTTCGATCGTTTGGTAACGAAGAACAAAAGCAGCGTTTCCTACCCGGGCTGGCCGATGGTTCGCGTTTGTCAGCGTTTGCGCTTACCGAGCCAGGCGCGGGAAGTGATCTCACGGCCTTGAAAACTACCGCTCATCTAGAAGGCGACCACTACATCGTCAATGGCGAGAAGTTGTTCATTACCAATGCGACATTTGGTCGAACGGTTGGATTGGTCTGTAAGATCGACGACAGGCCAAGTGTCTTAATCGCTGAGCTTCCCGGCGAAGAGACGGAGAATTTCCATCTGAACCGTTATGGTCTGTACGCTCTACGGCATGCGGAGAATAACGGATTGGTCTTTAAGAACTTTCGCGTACCCGCCACCAATCTTCTTCGCCCGCCACAGGGAGACGGGTTGACAATCGCCTATCACGGCTTGAATTTGGGGCGTGTCTCGTTGTGTGCGAACGCCGCGGGAACCATGCGCATGATGCTGTCTGAAATGCTGCCTTGGGCTTCCTTTCGACAAACCTATGGTCAGGCGATCGATCGGCGCGAATTAGTTCAGCGTCGGGTAGGACACATGGCCGGATTGATCGTGGCTGCCGATGCGTTGACGAACTGGTGCGCTGGGCTACTCGATCAAGGCTACCGCGGGGAGATGGAGTGCATCATCGCAAAGATCTTTGGTAGCGAAGCCCAGAAGGAGGCCGCGATCGAGTTGTTCATGAAGACGCACGGCGGTCGGTCGTTCCTCCAAGGTCACCTCTTCGGTGATAACGTGCATGATTTCTTGGCGCCATGCATTTACGAAGGCGAAGGCGAGATGCTGGGGATGGCATTTTTCAAATCGCTCGTCAAAGATCACGGAAAACGCTATTTCGAACCGATCGGTCGAACGCTTCATGAGCTTGGTGTCACCGAGCCCAGCTTGGCCAATCCAAGTCACTTGTGGGCGCTTCGTGATCCAATGACTCGCTATGCGAAGTGGTACACCGGAAAGAAGTTGCGATCGACACATTGGGTCAACGAACCTTCATCAACGTCGATGCCAGCGTCTTTACAAAAGCACTTGCGATTCGCACAGACGTATCTTGCGGCAAGTGGCATCCGGATCAGTGATGCGATGCGAAAATATCAGTTGAAGTTGGCAGACCGACAGTGTCGTATGTCGGCGCTGTCCGCCCAGATTCAAGACGCGATCACGATCCTCGTCACGGCTCAAGCGGCATCGGATCAAGTGGATGAGATCAATCGAATTGCCGCCGATGCGATCTGTCGGCATTTACAGCGACGCATCGTGGGAGGGCATCCCACGGACGCCGACTTCCGGCAGATGACACGGCTGGGGCAGCGGATCGCCGACGAGGGTTGGCACGAACTCGACGGAAGTGTGGCAGCAACGATTCTTCAGTCGTACTAGGCCTGCGTCATCGATCGATTCAACGCGAGCGGATCTCGCCTAGCGTTTGTTGATTTAGGTTTAGTCGTCTTGCACTCTGTGAAAGTCGCGTAAGTATTCGCAACGTTTGCAGAGCATGAAGCGACTATGTTCACTGTAATCCGTGAGCCGAACGGGCTAGCGCCGGGCCGCAGTCAGAAAAAGCCGGCGCAAATGGCAATACATCGAAGACAATAGAAAACGCCCCGAGTTTCATTTACCACAAGGAGTCAACGATGCATGCCTCTGCGTTTCGCGAAACGAATGTCGGTACTTCGATTCCGATTCATTCCAGAGGACGGGACAACGGTGTGGTCGTGGCGATGGGTGGCGGCGGAGCACGGGGACTGGCTCATCTTGGTGTCATGGAGGCGATCGGCGGTGCAGGAGTTCAAACCGAGCGAATCGTGGGAGTCAGCATCGGAAGTCTGGTGGGTAGTCTTTGTGCGCTCGAACCAGGCATCAAAGCGGTGCAGGCCAAAGCGATTGGACTTTTGCACTCGCCGATCTTTTCTGCCAAGTGCGAAAGTTTAATGGAGCATGCCGAAAGGATGACCAAGCAGACGCCCAGCTTAGACCGCACGTCAGGGCCATTTGATTGGTTTGCAACGTGGTATCGTCGACTGGAACGCATGATGCGTCACGGTCATCGGTTGTCGCGGATGATCGCCGGACCATCGTTGCTTACCAACACGTTACTCGAAGAGGCTATCGAATTGCTCATACCCGACATCGACGTTTCCGAGACGCAAGTGCCACTTAGCATCGTTGCGGCGGATCTGAAAAGCGCCCAAAGGATCATCATCGAGAACGGATCACTACGGAAAGCCATATTAGCGTCGATGTCGATTCCGGGTTTTTTCCCACCCGTTGAGTGGGACGATCTGTTGTTGACCGATATCGGCGTGTTGGATTCGATACCCGTTCAATCCGCCCTGTCGTACGGGCTGGGCCGAACCATTGCGATCGATGTCAGCAGCGATTTGCGTCGTCACGACTCATTTCGAACCACCGTCGATGTTATGATGCGGATGGAGGAAATCGGCGAGGTGATTTGTCGCCGGCAAGCACTCTCGTTGGCTGATGT
The DNA here is from genome assembly GCF_008312935.1 of Roseiconus lacunae. Taxonomy (NCBI): domain Bacteria; kingdom Pseudomonadati; phylum Planctomycetota; class Planctomycetia; order Pirellulales; family Pirellulaceae; genus Roseiconus; species Roseiconus lacunae. The sequence continues at coordinate 212,212 of NZ_VSZO01000015.1, forward strand.
CGTCATTCGTCCTGACGTCGGTAATCATCCCTGGTACGACTTTACCCAACCGGAAACATTAATCGAGCACGGTCGTCAAGCCGGACACGTCGCAATGCTACGACACCACGAAACGTTCGGGGCATAGCGCAGGATGACTATGGTTGAAGCGCCGTCAATGCGTCGATCACTTGCTGGTCATGCCCGTCGACGCGAACTCGTTTCCAAACCTTGACGATCTTGCCGTCCGCATCAATCAGGTAGGTACTGCGCTGAATTCCCATGGACTTCTTGCCGTACATGTTCTTCTCACGCCAAGCACCGTACTTTTCCATCATGGTGTGCTTTTCGTCGACGAGCAGTGGAAACGGGAGTGAGTATTTCTCGCGGAACTTGGTGTGGCTTTCAGCCGAATCGGCACTGACACCATAAAGCTGAGCGTTCAACGACTTCATTTCGTCGTAGCGATCGCGAAAGGCGCACGCTTCCTTGGTGCAGCCCGGTGTATCGTCGCGGGGGTAGAAAAATAGCACCACGGGGTTGCCTTTCAGGTCGCTCAATTTGACTTTGTTGCCAGAGTCATCGCTGAGTGTAAACGCGGGAGCTTTGCTACCTGGTTCTAACCAATCGGCCATCGATCACTATCCTGCAAGGGTTTTGCAAACAAACTAGGGTCATCAGAAATATAGCGGCCGGTAAAGAACCGTGAAAAGGGGTCAGGACTCAATAACGTGTAGCACTCGAAGAGTCATTCGGACTTGTCGACTGTTGACCTCTCGGCGCTCGTTATTGAGTCCTGACCCCTTTTTGGCTTGGCGTGGCTAATCTGAATTTCGAATGTTGACGAAGCTCTAGCGACCAATTTGCAGTAACAGATTGCCTGATGAAGGTAGCAGATCGATCGAGGCTTCAGACTTTAGAAGCGTGTCGATCTCCATTACCGAAAGAACCGTTTCGAGAATTTCGTCATCGGCCGCCGAGATCTCGTTGAGCGCCTTACCGACGATCATTGGGCGGGCCGCCGAAGCTTCCGCCATCTTTTGCGAAACCCGGTAGGCCGTTTCACTCTTGATCAATCCGACACGGTTCTCGCCGTCTTGCTTCATCGCGCTGGTGACCTGGACCAGTCTCTTGACCACTTTTTCGGTGATGTTGTCGACCATCACTTGGTCTGTGAAAGCGACCTTGCGAATGTAGACCGATCCCAGTGTGTAACCCCATTTTTCTGACAGCGGAGAAACGGTCGCACGAACGGTTCGGCTGAGCGAATGACGATCCTCCAGCATTTTTTCCATTTCGAGATTGCTAAGCGTTGAAATTGTCGAGCTGGTGACATTCGCTTGGAGCGAGCCATCTGGGTTGGCATTGGTGAACAAGTAGCTTTCCGGATCGGTCACTCGCATTTCGTACCAAATCCCAACCCCCATCGGCGTGCCCTCTTCGGAATTGACCATTTGGTTTCGCAAATAGTGCTGACGGAGTGCCGTGCTGACCACGTACGATTTTCCAAAGAACGGTACCAGTAATGCTCGCGGTCCAAACTTCATCACCGGAACTTGAAGACCCGGTTCATCGATCGTTCCAATTACTTTGCCGAACAGCGTGAAGACGTGTGCTTGACATTCGCCGACACAGGCATAAAGCCCAAAGAAACGGGCGAACGCCAAAAATACAGGGATTGCGATCAGCCCCAAAATGAATCCACCACCAAACCATTCCATTGTCTCGTCCTTCTAATAAATATTCTGTGTGATTGCGATAATTCAAACCGTCGACCGGGCGTTACTTTGTTGCATTGCTATCGATGGTCTGCACCACGCGATGTGCGGCTTGGTACAACGGGATCTTCGCATTGCGGACATAGGCTTTCAGCGCGGGCGAGCCGCCGTTCTGTTTTATTTCGCTCAACGTGCCGGCCAATTCGCGTAGTGGCGCGACTTCCGCTTGTGCGTTGTTGGTCGCGATTTCGACCGCACGAGCACTCATCGTGATCTGCTGCTCGCTGTCGGCACGGGCGGTGCTCAAGTCGGCGGCGACTTGATTGCGAGTGCTGTTGATTGCCGAAAGAGCCCGGTCGACTTCGGTCGGTGGGTCGATCTCGGTGATCAACGCTGCGTCAAGCTCGATACCATAGCGGGCGGTCGTCGAGCGACATTGCTCTTCCATGTATTGATTGAGAAGAGGCAAGTTCTTACGCAGGTCGTTGATCGAGACACCCTCGGAAAGGTCGACGGCCGGTCCGGAGGATTCACCGTCGGCCGCTTCCAGTTCTTCATCGGCCAAAAGGGTTTGGCCTTTGGGGTCGACAAAGTTTGCGACGCGTTCCCGAAGCACCGAAACAAAGTACCCCATCACATGTTCTAGCGGACTGGTCACGCCAAATAGATAGGGATACAAGTTGCTTTCACTGACGCGGTAACGTAGTTGCCCGTTGATGCCGGTCGTCAAGTTGTCTTTGGTGACCGCTTCGATCGTATCTTGAGCCTTGGACGGGTCCCACGACAGGTCCACCGCTTGGGTCGCGACGCTCACTTTGTGGACTTGTTGCCAAGGCAATTTGAAGTAAGGTCCGCCGGGGCCAACGACACGAACTTGCGGGTATTCATAGCGGTGCTGTTCTTCGCTAGTCATCGCGTCGTCTCCAAGCTCAGTCGAAGCGACTTCGCGAAGTCGTTCGGCTTTTCCGAAACTGGTGACGACGGCGCGCTGGTCGGGGCTGACGGTATAAAATCCGCCTACCCCGCAACGAAAGAAACTGTAAACGATCAATCCTGCGATCAAGCCGATCAGTAACATGAGTGAATCTCTGGCGGCAGAAAGTTTGAAGCTAGTTGCCAACCGTAGCACGCAGCCAATCGCTCGGTCGGTCAAGCATTTTTAGCCAGACCGAATTCATTGATTGTTTCATCAACTGGCAATCAGGATCGCGTCCGCCAAGACGAATAATCGATTCAGTCCGACCAAGCCGGACCCGAACGGGTCCACATTTCAGGCTTGATTCCCGCTGACTCCAGGGCGCGCGAGATTGCGGCAATGGTCAATTGGTTCGGTTTAAAGGATCCCGGACGCTTCCCCTGGGCGACTTGCAGCGGGGTGCTGCCAAGCGAGTTTTTTCGATTCCACCGGTGCGGATCTGCACCGAGTTCCATGAATCGCTCCACCACTCGGGCAAAACTGCGGTACGCCGCGCCGTGAATGACCGTTTCACCGTGGGCATCGACGTCATCGATCGTCGCACCCCAACGGACTAGACGATCGATCATCGCCAATGTTTCATCTTCGAAACCGGGATACTCGTCGGCAACAAAGACCCCGACGCCGGCGGCCGCTAACATCGGTGTGGTGCCATCGGCGTTCGCGAGGGTTACGTCGGCGCCCAAGCCGACGAGTACATCGGCGTACGCGACGTCATTGGTGAACGCCGCGAACAACAGCGGTGTGCCGCCTTTGGGATTCAGCTTGGCTTTGGCGTATCGCCCACGTTCGAGTTGAAGATTGACGTCGGCACCACGAGCGACCAACTCTTTAGCAAACGCGAGACTACCCAGCGTTCCCGAGCCAACCGGCGGAGGGTCACCGTCGGGGTTGTCACCGCGCGGAGGACGACGGACCCAACTGAGCGCGTGAAGCGGTGCAAAACCACTCCGTTGGTCGTTCGGATCGGCGCCACGGTCGATCAGTTCGATCGCCAGTTGAAAGTGCGCGCTTTCAACGGCCAACATGAGCGGGGACATTCCCTTACGAGGGGCGCGGCCAGAAGCGTTTATCGGGTTCATGCGGTCGTTGACATCCGCCCCGGCGTCCAGCAATCGGTGCACGACGTCGGAGTGGCCTTGCCGGGCGGCGAAGTGCAGGGCGGTGAAACCGCTACGCAATCTCACATCAAGTTCCGCTCCGGCGATTAACAAAGCGTCTACGACCGGTTCGTGCCCTGCCGCGGCTGCCCACATCAATGCGGTTTGTTTGTCACGCTGCCTTTGATTGACATCGGCACCGCGATCGATCAATGCTCGAACCAACGCATGATCGCCAAGGCGTGACGCATGCATCAGATATGTTTCATCGCCCGCGGTGGCTCCTTTTGCGTTGGCGCCGGCATCGAGGAGTCTCTTTGCCGTCGCATACGACCCGTAACGACAAGCGATCGCGAGTGGCGTGACGTCGTATTTATTTGGAACATCAACTTCGACGCCTGCCTCGATCAACGCATCGATACTGGGTTGATCCTGATGGTAGACAGCCCAGTGAAGCGCCGTCGTGCCATCGGGTTGTTGGACATTCGGATCGGCTCCACTTCGCAGCTTTAGCTTGAGATTCACCCACTCAGATCGCTCGGCAAGATCGGCGAGCGACGGAGCATCGGTTGGGGAATCGGCAGCCAGTGCAAAACCCTCGAGCATCACACAAATCGCAACGCCACAAATCAGACAACGTAGTACGACGGTGAATCCTGAGTCAACGTTCGCGGGAGGGCATTGTGACTGCATGATCTAGACGATGGAAATGCGTGCGGTTCGGAAAGTGATTCCAAACCACTATGATACCGCATCTCAGATCGCGTGTTTGCCGTTGTACGTCCCTGCTTTCACGGTTGCGAGCGATTCCGAGCCTGTCAGCGTGACGTTGCCATCGATGATGACGTCGGATTCAAAAGATAGATTACCCTCGACAGTGAGCGTTTCGCAGTTTTTCAGCGATGGCGCAACGGGAATGCGTTCCTGAAGATCGGCGATCTTTTTGAAGTATCGATCGTCCAATTTGATTTCCGGCGGAGCCCCTTGGCGTGATTGGATCAGACCGACAGAGTGATCCGAGTGAACTTCGTAAGCATCGCTACGGACGGCGAGTAGATCGCCGGTGGTCTTAACGGGCGCGAACCTAGATCGTGGCACACGGATCGCGTCGGTGTTTGGCAACGTTTCGATCGCCGCGCCCATCGCGGTTTCTAATTGGAAAACTTTGGTCGAATGAGCATTCTTGGGATCGACCGTTTTGCGATTGGTGATCGTCGGCAACGAGACGGTGCCGTCGCCTTGCTCAAGGTATTCGTTCAACTGGTGCAGGTCGATCCACAAGTTGTTCGTGTTGAAATAGCGATGTCGTGTGATGTCTTGGAACTGATCCTCTTCGTCTGGATGGCACTGCGCTTTCTCGCGAAGCAACAAACCTCCGTCGGCATCCTGTGCTAAGTGGCCACCTTTGCGATCGGCGGCGGTGCGATCGGCGACTTCCATCATGAAAGACGCTCCGCTGCGGATAAAGTGACCAAGGATTCGCAGATCAAGCGTCGCACCAAGGTTGTCGGCGTTAGAAACAAACAGATAGCGCCGGCCTTGCTTGAGCAGCGTTTGCAACGTCCCGCTAGTAACGAGCGCGGCGTAGATATCCCCGTGCCCCGGCGGGCACCATTGCATCGACGGATCGTCCGGCCATTCCGCTGGCATCAAGCTTTCCGCATCAATCTTTGGAACCTGGTGCTGCAGGAAAGAGATCACGTCCACGTCGCCACTAAATGCGTTGACGGCAGCGGCCGTTTGTTGTTCGGTTGAAAAGCTATTCATCAAAACCAGAGGAATGCCGAGCGATTGATTTTGACGAAGGATCAATTCCAGGAATGTGTCGTCGCCACGAACAGGTAGCAGCGATTTTGGACCATCAAGCCCCATCGACGTTCCCAACCCACCGTTTAACTTCAGCACGGCGGTCGACGCGAGGTGGTCGCGGCCGAACGATTCCAACGAGGCGTCCAGGGCATCGGCGTCGGTGACCGAGTCGACCGGTTCGATGTCGGCTTCGCGGATCGTCGCTTCCTCTCCGCTACAAAGATGGTCGTAGTGCTGACGAAAAATCTGGACGACGATGTCGGGCGTGTCGGCTTCGGCAAGTTTGGTGGCAACGGCGTCCCAGTTGGCTGACATTGGTTCTTCGTGATTGGTGTAAACAGAACAGGGCGAGTGCCCAATCGTTTGAACATACGGGTTCAGGGCATCAACCGACGGGCGTTAGCCCCGGTGATCGCACCGAAACTGTGGCTAACGCCATGCGGCTAAACCTGCAAATCGATTTGGAACGAAGCACTAGGCCTTTTTCGTTTCGACCGGCCGTTTGCGATTGGGGTACAGTTCGCGACAAATCGCACATCGCGTGCCATCACATCCTCGTGCCGTACAGTGCTCGCGGCCATAGAAGATGATTTGCAAATGAAGTTTATTCCATGACGTTTCGGGGAACAGTTTCTTCAAATCGGCTTCGGTTTGGGAGACATTCTTTCCATTAGTCAGGCCCCAACGCTGTGCGAGTCGATGGATGTGTGTGTCGACCGGAAATGCCGGGTGACCGAACGCTTGGCTCATCACGACACTGGCCGTTTTGTGGCCAACGCCTGGCAGTAATTCGAGCGCCTCGAACGTTTCCGGGACGCGGCCATTGTGTTCGGTCTCGATGATCTCGGATAGGCGGGCCAGGCTTTTCGCTTTTTGTTTGGAAAGCCCCAGCGGACGAATGATCTCCAGGATTTGCTGTTCGCCAAGTTTCCACATCGCTTTTGCGGTGGGCGCTTGCCGGAAGAGTTCCGGCGTGATTTCGTTGACCTTTTTATCGGTGCACTGTGCACTGAGCACGACGGCCACGAGCAGCGTGAATGGATCGGCGTGATCAAGTGGGATCGGCGTTTCCGGATAAAGTTCTTCGAGCCGCTCGAGAACTCGAGCGGCACGTTCTTTCTTAAGCATCGTCGAATCGGAAACTTACGAGTTCAGCGGCGGTTGCATTTTCAAATGTTCAAACGCTTTGGTCGTCGCGATACGTCCCCTTCGCGTTCGGACGATCAATTCGCTTCGCAACAAAAACGGTTCGACTTCGTCTTCCAGGGTATCGCTGCTGACGTTCATGGTGTGCGCGATTGCTTCTAATCCGCTCGGTCCGCCGGCGAACACACGGATCAAGGTTTCCAGGTAGTTTCGGTCCTGTTTGTCGAGCCCCAAACGATCGATGCCGATCATGTCCAACGCGTCTCTAGCGACGCCGATGGTGACAATCCCTTTGGCGCGGACTTGGGCATAATCTCGAACCCAATGCAAACGGTTGTTGGCCAGTCGCGGAGTGCTCCGCGAACGTCGCGCGATTTCGGCCGCGGCGGCTTGCTCGACTTCGATCGAAAGCTTCTTGGCATTACGAAGCACCAGATCGGTGAGCTGGTTTTCGGAGTACCAGCCCAGGTGTTCGCGGATTTGGAATCGATCACGAAGCGGTGCGCTCAACATCCCTGCGCGGGTTGTCGCGCCGATCAGTGTGAACGGTTGCAGTTCGAAATTCAGAGTTCTTGCGTTGACGCCTTCGCCGAGGACGATATCGATCCGGTAGTCTTCCATCGCCGTGTAAAGGTATTCTTCAACGGCCTTGGGGACGCGGTGGATCTCGTCAATGAACAACACGCTATGCGAGGAAACATTGGTTAGGTAGGGCAGCAGGTCTTTGGGGGCGCTTAACCCGGCGCCGTTTGCCATTTGGATCGTCGTTCCCATCTCTGCGGGGATGACCGTCGCAAATGTCGTTTTGCCCAACCCCGGCGGTCCGTCAAAAAGCACGTGACCGAGTGGTTCGCTGCGACGCATCGCGGCTCCGATGGCGATTTTCAATCGTTCGATGACGTCGCGTTGTCCGACCATTTCGTCCAGACGCGTCGGCCGTAATTTGCCGTCGTTCTCGTCCGGCGAAGGGTTCAGCCCATCGGAACCATCCGGCGTGTCGGGGGGATCGGGGGTATCCATCGATTTTGCGGACGAGCCACCCAGTTTTTCGGGGGTTGCGTCCTGGTCACCGGGGTCTCGGGGATCCGATTGTTGGTAGACTGCCTCGCGAGCCATTTGGTCTTCCGTCCGTGCAATTCCACGTGGTTTACATTGTCTGCCCTGTTTTACCCGAAACCTCCATTCTCGTCGGCGCGTCCTTGCAGATTAAATCTTGGTCATGAGCGAATCTTCAGCGAATTCAGCCCCCATCGACGTCTCGGATCCTGCGATCATCGCCAAGTACGAACCCTACTTGAGAATGTTGGCACGCACACGGATGCGGCAAGCCTATCAGGCGAAGATCGGTGCATCGGACATGGTTCAGCAAGCGATGATGCAAGCAGTCGCCGGATTCGATGGTTTTCGCGGCGGCACCGAAGCCGAGTTAATGGCGTGGCTGCGAAAGATTCTGGCGCATCACCTTTGCCACCTCGATCGTGACCTGCATCGTGACAAACGTGACATCCGACGAGAGCAGTCGATGGAGCAGAAACTGACTGCGTCCTCGATGCGTCTGGAAGGCCTGCTCGCCGGCAGTGACCAAACGCCCAGTCAAAACGTAGTGCTCGGCGAGAGCGTGGTGCAAATCAGTCAAGCGATCGCACGGTTGCCAGACCCCCAAGCGGACGCGGTGCGTTTGCATTACCTCGAAGGGATGAAGTTGAGTGAAGTCGCCGACGAGTTAGGCAAATCCACTGGCGCGATCGCCGGCCTCCTGCACCGAGGCATGAAGGCGCTCCGCAAACAACTCGGCGAGTGACCGAAAAGGCAGTAATCGCGCGAGGAGTGACCGTGCGGGGAGTGACTGCGAAGCCATCGATCAAGTTTACTTCGTCTTGAGTCGCCTTCGAGCTTAGTGAGGCTCGCGAATGCTTCTGCGGTGACTCGATCTGCTTTCGTGCGACGTCGATTGAACGCTGGGAATTTTACATCTCCTGGACGAAAATCGACCAATTTCTTAGACGCTGATGTCCCGCGAGGGGCGAGTGGGGCCAACCACTGGCAATCTGGGTGAAAAATCCCCACAGGTGTGGAAATTTGCACACTCTGCAAGCGTTCATCCTTGCTACTCTTAGGAGATTCGTTCGCTCCCCTCAGGCGTTGGGGCTTCGCCGGTGGCGGGCGTCAGGTTTTTGCATCTGTTGTCTAACCTCGTTTATCGCTGCATCGATGAGCAATCAACGCGACTGGAAGTGGCCGTTCCGGAATAGAAAGTCTCCCTCGAAAGCTGCTCAGAAGCGGCGCAAACGGCGATCGCTGGCCGAGCAACTCGAAGCTCGTCGGTTGCTTGTTTCCGACGCCCCGGTCGGCTCGCCCGAAGTCGTTTCGGGGGTGATCAGCGAAGACGAAGTCTGGTCCGGTACGGTACATGTGACCGGTGATGTGGTAATCTCCGACGGGGTGACGCTGCAAATCGAACCGGGGACGGTCGTCAAGTTTGCGGCCGGTCGTGAAATCTTTTCCGATGGGGTAGTCGAGGCGATCGGAACGGCCCTAGCGCCGATCACCTTCACGTCGATGTTTGACGATACCGTCGGTGATGACCTGACTCCGGACAGCGAAGGGACACCGTACCACGGTGCCTGGGATAGCCTGAAATTTCGCAGCGGATTGAACACCCTGTCGCATGTCGAGGTGCGGTACGCCGGCGACAATGACGGAAACGGCGTCGGCGGCGGGGCGACCCCGGCGATCAGTATTAGCTTTGATGATCACGCCCCTAGCCTGCAGAACACGCTTGATCATGTCTCCGTGATTGATTCGTACTCCACCGGGATCAGCATCCTTGGTGGGGCGCCGATTCTGACCGAAGTGGATGTCGAAGGTTCCTATGGTGTGCCGTTCTATTTCGAACTTGATGCCGATCCTCAAGTCACGGGCATCAATGCGACCGACAACGCGGCCGGTGACAGAATCGAAATCCAAGGTGGGCAGCTTCAGCAAGATCGTGTTTGGGATTACGGAGACTTGCCGATCGCACTGACCAGTGACCTTCAAGTTGGCCCCGATGCGGAATCAAATCCCATCGACTTGACGATCGCCCCAGGAACGGTCGTGAAAATGGCCAAGGGAGCATATTTACGAGTGTCTTCGGGGACTCTCAATGCGATCGGAACGGTTGCCGAACCGATTGTCTTCACCGCGGCGATTGATGATTCGGCCGGAGGTGATTCCAACGGCGACGGTGATTCCACGACCGGATATCGAGGCTACTGGGAAAACATCGATTTCTACACCGGCAACAACATTCTTTCGCATGTTGAGATTCGTTATGCCGGCGATAACAACGGTGATGGCGTGGGCGGTGGCGCTGTCCCCACCCTGCGTGACAGTTTCAGTGATCATGATCCGGCGCAACGCAACACTTTCGATCATGTTGCTGTTTCTGGAAGTTATTCAACCGGCGTCAGCATCCTTGGTGGGGCGCCGGAGCTGACCGAAGTCAACGTCAACGATTCGCTTGGCACACCTTTCTATTTTGAACTCGATGCCGACCCCCAGGTCACAAACATTGATGCGTCGGGCAACGCCGACGGTGACAAAATCTTGATTCAAGGCGGAACGCTTCAGCAAGACCGCGTCTGGGACTACGGTAACTTGCCGATCGCGTTGACTACTGATCTGCAAGTCGGTCCCGATGCGGAATCGAATCCGGTCGACTTATCGATCGCCAAAGGCACTATCGTCAAGATGCCCTCTGGGAGTCTATTGCGGGTGTCGTCGGGGACGCTCGACGCGACCGGGACGGCTGCCGAACCGATCGTGTTCACAGCGGCGATCGATGATTCCGTGGGAGGTGACTCCAACGGGGACGCAGATGCATCGACCGCGTATCCAGGTTACTGGGAGAACATCGATTTTCGCACCGGCGAGAACGTACTCGAGCATGTCGAGATTCGTTACGCCGGTGACAACAACGGTGACGGAAGGGGAGCTGGTGCGGTCAGCGGAGTCTTGTTGAACTTCGACGACCGAACACCTGCACTACAAAACCGTTTGTCACATGTTCGGATCACGGACGGATTCTCGCACGGTGTAGCCGTCAATGCGGGAGCGCCTATTCTGGATACGGTTCATGTTGGCGACTCCTATGGTTATCCGTTCTATTTCGATTTAAATTCGGATCCACAAACGAACCAGTTGACGGCGTTGGGCAATTCATCGGGTGATCGCATCGTGGTCGAAGGCGGTTCACTCGAGGAAAACCGAAATTGGAACTACGGTGACCTGCCTTTGCACCTCACGACAAACCTTGTGATTGGGAGCGACGGTGATGGCAACCCCGTGACGCTTGATATCGCACCGGGAACAACGGTCAAAGTCGCCTCCGGCGCGACGATCGATGCGGTCAGCGGAACCTTGCATGCGGTGGGAACGCCTGCCGATCCGATCGTGTTCACCGCATGGACGGATGATCGATTCGGTGGGGATTCCAACGGTGATGGTCAGGCGACCGCCGGATATCCGGGGTACTGGGAATCGATCCAACTGACCGGTCCCAACAGCGTCTTGGAACATGTCGAGATTCACAACGCCGGTGACAACAACGGCGATGGGATTGGATCCGGCGCGGTGGGCGTCGTCCAGATTGATTACCCCGGTGGGATCGAAGACGAAGAGGCTCGATTGACCGCGGTCAAAATCGCGGATGCGTTCGGCAATGGAATCGAGCTCTATGCCGGGAAGCCCACCCTGCAAAACGTTCATGTCGAAGACGTCAACGGCGTGCCCTATTACTTCGAACTCGACGTAGATCCCATCACGTCCGGACTGACCGCGAAAAACAATCTGGCCGGAGATCGAATCGCAATTCAATCCGGAACGCTAAAGTCCGATCGTCGATGGGATTATGGTGACTTGCCGATTCATCTGACACCGGGTGATCTGGTAATCGCCGAAGCTGACGATGGGACATCGACGACACTCGAAATCGCTTCCGGAACGATCGTCAAGGTTGGCTACGGGTACCAGGTTCGGAGTTCTAGCGGGACCTTGAAAGCGATCGGATCGGCGCTCGATCCGATCATCTTTACCGCTGCGGTCGACGACACCGCCGGTGGTGATACCAATGGCGACGGCGCAAACTCAGTGCCCTATCCCGGATATTGGGAATCGATTGAGTTAAGCGGTCCGGGAAACGTTCTCGAACACGTTCAGGTACGCTACGCGGGCGATAACAACGGCGATGGGATCGGCGGCGGGGCGACCGGTGCGATCGAGCTGAATTACGGCGGAACGGATGTCGACAAGCAAACTCGATTGACCAACGTGACCGTCAGCGATGGTTTTTGGCATGCGGTCAATCTGTCGTCCGGGGCTCCGACGCTCGAAAATGTCAGTGCGATCAACAACGTCGGTGCGGCATACCTGTTTGCGCTCAATACCAACCCCAGCATTACCAATCTGACTGGCGAAGGAAACGATGGTGGCGATCGGATTATTGTCACGACAGGCACCTTGTTGTCGGATCGTGATTGGAACTATGGCGATTTGCCGATCCATTTAAGTGGTGCTGAGTTGAGGATCGGACCGGATCAGGAATCCAATCCGGTGGAACTGACCATTGCACCGGGGACCGTCGTCAAGCTCGATCGTGGCGCTCTGATTAACGTGGCTGACGGGTCACTGAAAGCAATCGGAACGCCGGCGGAGCCAATTTTCTTCACCGCTCTCGCCGACGATTCCGTCGGTGGTGATTCACTTGCGGATGGCGCGACCGGTGTCTATCCCGGCTACTGGGAAGGGTTGTTGCTCGGTGGTTCTGACAACGAACTTAGCAACGTGCATGTCCGCTACGCCGGTGACAACAATGGCGACGGCATCGGTGGCGGCGGTGTCCCCGCGATCATCGTCCGTTCGGACATGACGCTCGATGGTGTCGTGATCGAGCAATCGTTCGGTGCGGGTTTGGCGATTCAGAATGACGCGATCGTCCAGGTTAGCGGTGGCAGAATTGAATCGGCCACCACCAGCCCTTATTCACGATCGGGGATCGAGGTTGTCGATGGCGAGTTGATCGCCGACTCCATCGCACTGATTCGCAATGATGTCGGTGTTTATGTCGCGACGGGGCAGATCGCGTCAGTGACCGGTAGTGCGTTCTTGGGCAATGGCACCGCGGTCAGTCATGGAGGCACGAATGCCGCCAACGCTGTATTTCAAAACAATTGGTGGGGCGATGCCGGTGGTCCCCATGACCCATCGGCTGCCGACGGGTTCACCAACGTCAACCCCGACGGTCAAGCGGTCTCCGACTACGTCGACTATTCCAATTTCTTGACGACGGGGCCTAATCTAGCGATCGGTCCCCAAGTCGTTCGTTTGACGCGTTTGGCGCCGACGACGGAGCCTCCGCATCATCGCTATGAAGCCGAAGGCAACGCGCTCGATCAATGGGGAACACGGCACGGAACGATCGGCGGCGATGTAACCTACCAAACAGGACGATCGGGCGGGCAGGCATTCGAATTTGATGGCGATGGCGACTACATCAATCTTGGCGCTTGGGCACCCGCAACCGATTGGACGGTGTCCGCTTGGGTCAACCCGACCACGATCACACCGGGAGCCCATCACGCGATTGTCAGCGGAGCAGCGCAACAACGCGATTGGGGGCTGGGGATTCACGACGGAAATTTCGTTGCCCGTTATAGAAACGGCGAATTGCTCGACAGCGGCGTCGCCGCATCGGAAAACGTCTGGAGTCACGTGGCGGCGACGCTAGAAGGGACCACCTTGTCGGTCTATGTCGATGGAACGTTGCGAAACAGTGTGGATATCGGAACGGCGTATGCGCCGACGGCGGTCAGCACCCAAATCGGACGATCGTATTACAACAGCGGGAACTACTTCATCGGTCGCCTCGATTCGATCTCAATTGTCGAAAGGGCAGTCAGTGCTAGTGAAGTGGTAACGCTACGCGACAGCAACACCGTTGATCCCTTCGTTCCACAAGCTCAACTGCAAGTCGACTTTGATCGCGTGATTGATTTCACCTCGTTTGGGATCGAGGACGTGACGGTCACTGGCCCGCAAAGTCTGTCGGTGCTCGACGTCACTCCGGTGAATGATCGATCGGCGATCGTCACATTGTCACGCGACTTTGAAACCGAAGGCCAGTACAACGTCTCGATCGGTCCGGCGATCGGCGGTAACGCATCCTCGGAAATGGATCAGGACGCCGACGGGATCGCCGGCGAACCGATCGATGATGTCTTCACTAGTTCACTAGGCGTCGACAAGACCGGTCCTCGAATCATTGGGCAAACACCGAGCGGAACCAGTTCGGAAGTCCTCAGTTCGATCGAAGTGACCTTTGACGAACCAATCGACCCGGCGTCGATTTCTGCCACAGCGGCTCGGCTGTATCTGCCTGACGCGGTTTTGGCTCGTGATGCATACGACCCCAATGACGTGCAACCGGGCTTCAGCGTTCGGACGGTCAAATCAAACGGTGGCGTCTCGACGGTCGACGAAGCGATCGCAGTTCTTGAGTCGAATGACATTTCGTTGCAAGACGACATCGAACGCCATTCGACGTTGAACTTTGGCAATGCCGCCGGCAACTTCAGCGAAGACTCAACGCTCGCCTTTTCAGGAAACTACGTCGCGCTGGAAGCGATCGGAGTGATTCGCATTCCGGCCGCCGGTCAATGGACCTTCGCGATCGGATCGGATGACGGTTTCCGTTTGGAAATCGGTGATCAGACAACGCAGTACTTTTATGGTCGTGCCTTCGCGACCAACTTGGCAGTATTCGACTTTCCACAGCCCGGTGACTATCCGCTGCGGGTAATCTATTTCCAAGGCACCGGTGGGACGGGGTTGGAATTGTCAGCCGCGGCCGGCGAGAAAGCTGCCTTTGATGACGATTTCAAACTTGTCGGTGATATCGATGGCGGTGGTTTGTCAATCGCGACGGCCTTGCACGAGCCCAATCAGTATTTGCCGGTCTTTGCGATCACGCCAACCGACGCGACCAACACCAGCTTTCGATTTGACTTTACCCCGCAACCCTTTGAAGGCGAGTACGAATTTGTCATCGATCCGGTCTTCAAAGACCTCCAAGGCAACCTGCTGGACCAAGATGCCGATGGCAACGGTGGTGAATCGATCGAGGATCGCTACTCCAGTAGGATCACCGTCACGCGGGACCCGCTTCGAGTCGTCGCCCAATCTCCGACCGGAGCAATCAATGGCGCACTGACCCAGTTCGACGTGACGTTCAATGTCGCGATCGATCCGAATAGTTTTGCGACCAGCGACGCCAAGGTGACTGGACCGGGTGGCCAAGTCACTGTCACGGATATTGTTCAACTGAGTCCGACGCAGTTTCGCGTCGTCGTCGAACGCACCACCGAGGACGGCGTCTATCAGTTTTCGATCGGACCGGATATCACCGACCTCGCCGGCAATCGCATGGACAGTGATCGGGATGCGATCGGCGGAGAACTGGAAGACCGTTACTTCGGTTCCTTTGAATTGGCAGGCGGTGGTCCTTATGTCACCGACTTCTCGCCGCAAGCGACGATCGCACCAGGGATCTCCGCTGCTCAAGTCACCTTTAGCGAGCCCGTGCGCCTGTCTAGTTTCACTCCCGCCGACGTTGTGTTGGTTGGGCCAGGCGGTCCGATCGCCGTTGAGACGATTCAAGCGATCGGCAATCGTGTTTACGAATTGACGTTCGCGGCTCAATCAACCGACGGTCAGTACACGATCGACATCGGACCGGCGATCAACGACTTCGGCGGCTTGGCGATGGACCAAGATCGTGACGGAATCTCTGGCGAAGCGTCTGAGGATGTGTATTCAGATTCCTTCGTTATCGACGCGGTCGGACCCATGCTGTCCAGTTACGAGCCCGACTTTGTCAATCGGCCGTACGATTACATCGACTTTACGTTTGATGAAGCGATCAATCCCGCATCCGTCACGCCGCAGGACATCATGGTGATGGGGCCCACCGGTGCGGTCACGATCAGTCAAGTTGTCGCGATGTCGACTCGCACTTTCCGTGTCTCCTTTGCCAAGCAAACCGCGGTTGGAGAATACAGTTTCCTGCTCGGTCCCCAAATCACCGACCTTGTCGGCAACTTGATGGACCAAGATGGCGACGGGATCGGCGGCGAAGCGTCCGACGACCAGTCTTCTGGTGTGGTTCACTTCAACGCACCCAATCTTGCCGTTGCAATTCTCGATGTCCCCGCGGCGGTGCAAAATGGCGAGACAATTTCCGTCGACTACACCGTGATCAACGACGGCGCTTCGATTGCGATCGAACCATGGTCCGATCGCCTGGTGCTCTCGGCCAATACGGTGTACGGCGATAGCGACGACATCGTCATCACGACACGGAATCGATCCGTCGATCTTGCGGTTGATGAAACTTACAACGCGACAATCGAATACGAAGTCCCGTTTGTCGACGCCGGTGAGTACACGTTGTTCGTAGTGGTTGATCGTGCCAATCAAGTCTTCGAAGAAAACGAAGCAGACAACCTTTCTTCGATCACGCTGACGATCGAAGAAGCTTCTCCGCCGGCCGATCTGATCGTCGATGGGATCAGTATTCCCGCACTTGGCTACCGAGGATCGACGATCGATGTGACGTGGCGTGTCCGCAACGACGGTATCTCGACGACGACCGTCTCCTCTTGGGTTGATCGAGTTTACCTGAGTAACGACCAAGTTCGTGGCGGCGATGTTCTTCTCGGTAGCTTTACACACCAAGGTGCACTCGATTCCGACGCGTCCTACACCACCACGCAATCATTCGTGATTCCCAACCATGTCGACACTACCGACTGGTACGTTCTCGTTGAAACCGATGCGACACGTGTTGTCTATGAACCAACCGTGGAAGACAACAATGTGACCGCAAGCTCGACGCTGATCACTGTCGAGGTCAAACCGCTTCCCGATCTAGCTATCGAAGCGATCACGCTTGCTCCAGGGGCGATCCCGACGAGCGGTGAAACGCTCGAAGTTCGATGGGAAGATGTCAATCAAGGTGCCGCGCTGGCCGAGTCGCCGTGGGTAGATCGTGTTTACTTGTCGAGCGATGACGCTTATTCCAACGACGACGTGCTGCTTGGCGAAGTCACCGCAAATGGCAGCCTGGGAGTCACCGATCGCGCCGCACGTCAGACTGTCGTTTCACTTCCCGATGGAATCTCCGGTAGCTATCACCTGATCGTCGTTCCCGATGCCGCCAATCAAGTTGACGAAGGCAGCGGTGAGCAAACCGGAACGCTCGCACTGCCGATCGAAGTGGCCGGCTATCCCTATGCCGATTTGACCGTTACGGATGTGACTGCCCCGGAATTATTGATCGGTGACCCCGTCGATTTGACTGTTTCATGGACGGTCGAAAACGTAGGGCAAGGTGCCGGCAGAGAGTCATCCTGGATCGATCGCGTCTACCTTTCCACCGACGAAACCTTTGGCGATGCCGACGATAGACTGATCGGGGAATATCAGCATGATGGCATTGTTCCTGTCGGCCAGTCGTACACACGTACCGAGATCATCCCCCTGGCCGCCAGAACCAGCGGGCGATTCACGCTTTATGTCCAAACCGATGCCAGCGATGCCGTGTATGAACTTGCCGGCGATGCGTCCAACGTTGCGGCGCCGGCCCATCCGGTTGACGTCGCGACATCAACATACAGTGATCTGTTCGTCGATAACGTGACCGTCAGTGACCAGACGGTTCCCACCGCGGGGCAACCGATCGAAGTGACGTGGACGGTCGGCAACCGTGGCATCGCGACGACCGATCGCGATTCTTGGACAGACTACATCTACGTTTCCGATTCAAACGATGGCAGTGGCTTGCGGCTGATCGGCTACAGCACCCATGGGGGTGCCCTGCCGGTCGATGGTTCGTATAGCAGAACGGAAACACTGCAGTTGCCTCGTGACTTAGACGGTGAAACCTACATCTATGTCCGTACCGGTGGTCCGTACGAATTTCTTTACGGTGGTTATGACAACTTCGGCGGAAACCAAGGCCGAAGCGAAGCATTCGATGTCACTTATGTTCCTCCGACGTCGAATTTGGTCGTCGAAAATCAAGCCGTCACCATCCCCAACTCTCCAGCAGGATTTGACGACGGTACCCAAATCGAAGTGAGTTGGACGATCAAGAACGATGCACTCGATGGCAACGGTGCGACCGAAGGGGGCTGGACCGACCGCGTTTACTTGCGTTCGCATGCTGACCAATCACAGTCTTATTTGCTGGGCACGTTCAACGCGACCGATAGTTTAGGCCCAGGCTTATCGATCGATCGAACCGAATTGGTGACTTTACCGCGGGCGAGCGGATTGTTCGAAGTCGTCGTGATCACCGATTACTACGATTCGGTCGAAGAGGCGATCGAGGATGATAACGAAGGAAAGTCGGCTCCCTTCAACTTGAATCTTCGGCCTCGAGCGGATTTGCAGGTCACCGTTGATAGCCAGTACACCAATCCGATCACCGCCGGGACATCGATTGATGTTCAGTTCACCGTCCGTAACGCAGGAACCGCGGACACACCCTCGGGCGGAAGTCGATGGTCGGATCGAGTCTGGTTGTCGTCGTCTTCAAGCAGCACTTCAGGGGCGATCCTTCTTGGTGAATTGCAAAACGGATCGGCGCTTGCCTATGCCGGTTCACCCAACGGCGGTTCCACCGAATACACGACACAAGCGAGTTTCTTGTTGCCACGTGCGCTCGCTGGGAATTACTTCGTCTTGGTCGAGACCGATGTGCGGAATCGCGTCGATGAATTTCCCAACGACGGAAACAATCGCGCCGCCGCCGCGATCGCGATCGATGCCAATCCGGTGCCACCGCCGGATTTGGTCGCCGATTTTATCAACGGCCCCGCCGATAGTTTTGATGACTCATCGTTTACGGTCCGCTACAAGGTGACCAACCGTGGAACGGGAGTGACCGACCCCGGTGCCTGGACCGATCAAGTTTGGTTAACGCTTGGCAAAGATGGTCCCAAGAGCAGCCGAGGCGATCGCCTGGTCGGGACCCACCGTCACGGCGGAGTCCTGGAAGTCGGTGAATCGTACGAAGCGGAAACAACGGTCAGGATTCCTAAAGGGCTGACCGGACAGTATTTCCTGATGGTCTATGCCGACGGCTATCGGGGTGTTTACGAAGTCGCATTCGATCAAAACACCAATCCGGACGCACCAAACGATCTGGACGGCAACAACTACGCGACCACACCGATCAACATCCTGTTGACGCCGCCAGCCGATTTGCGTGTCCGAGAGGTCAACGTCAATAGCGCGACACCGATCAAGGGTGGTGAAAAGGTTTCTTTGTCGTGGACGGTCGACAATATCGGGCCCGCCGCAACGGATCGCGAGAATTGGGCCGATGCGATTTACCTTTCCGATGACGACGTCTTAGACTCCGGCGACCAGCTCGTTTTTGCACTTCCACACGCCGGTCGATTGCTTTCGGGGGACGAATACAGCCAGGAAGCCGAATTCACCTTACCACCGTCGGCCGAAGGGCAGCATTTTCTCGTTCGCACGAATGCCGACCCGCGGTTGGCAATGACCGATGAAGCAAAGTTCTTGGCCGAAGTCGCGGCGGTCCTGAAACGGATCGAAACGGCGACAGGAAAACCGATCGGGGACACGGAAATCGGCGACCTCAATCAGTTTTCACAATCGGAATTGCGCGCGATCCTTGCCGGACCGACGAACACGCTCGTCCAAGTCTACGAAGGTCCGTTTACCGAGAACAACGTGGGTTCGGTGGCTGCGGAGGTTAACGATGCGGCCTCCGACTTGGAGGTGCAATCCGTTTCCGCTTCGCCGACGAGTCAATCCGGCGAGCCTATCAGCGTCAACTGGACGATTCGCAATACCGGTAACGATGCGACGTATGCCGAAACTCGGAACTTGGCTCAGTATGTCTTTCTTTCGAAAGATCCCATCTTCGATGCATCGCGAGCATTCCTTGCCGCTTCGAAAACGCATGTACTCGACCAACCACTTCAGGTCGGTGAAACGTACAACGACGGTGTAATCGTCCACTCACCGGCTGGAAGCAGTGGCAAGTGGTACGCGCACGTGTTCGTCAACATTGCGCTGTATCGTGGTAAACCTGTTCTTAACTCTTTCTCAGAAAGCAGTTTTCCCGCTTGGCCTAGTTACTTTGAATCACGCGTTTGGGAAGACGGACAAAAGCAGAACAACCAAGGAACGTCCAACGAAATTCAGATCGAGTATGCCGAACCGAACCTGGTGATCTCGAACCTCTCCGCCGTTCCCGTTGATCCCGAAAGCGGTTCTTTGATGGATGTCTCATTCACTGTTACCAACAGTGGAACACGGATGACGCGTCAGTCCCGATGGTCCGACCGCGTTTATTTGTCGACCGATACCTCGGCCGATGGATACGACATCGGACTCGGAAACTTCACCCGTGATGAGAGTCTGGACATTGGTGAAAGCTACGACGTGGAATTGCAAGTTCGTTTGCCGAACAACATCGGAGGGACGTTCTACGTCATCGCCGAAACGGACGCAGTGTTCGCACCGCAGTCTGCTGCTTACACACTTCCTTACCCGATCGCCGAAGGCGGTTTGCGGCTGTACGGGACCAGTGATACGGTCGCCGAATTTAACGACGAAGGTGATAACCAAGCGATCACGGAGTTGTCGGTTCAGTTTGTCGAAGCACCGGATTTGGTGGTCGACACGATCGACCATGTCAGTCAATCCACGCCGCCAACAAACGTCATCGAAGTCGGTAACCAAATTCACTTTACGTACACACTCAGCAACGACGGCGGTGTCATCCCGGATTCTCAGACCCCGTTTTACGACCGTGTGTATCTCTCGCGTGATCGATTGCTTGACCCACGAAGCGATCACTACATCAAACAAATTCAGCATAACACACCGTTGGCCGCTGGCGAGTCGATCAAAATTGACTCGTCGGCTTGGTTGCCACGCGGTATCACGGGCGACTACTTCTTGATCGTTGAATCGGACATCGAACGTTATGCGCGTCCGAATGGCGAAGTCATTGAATCGAACGAGCTGAATAACGTCACGATATCGACAACGCCGGTGTTGATCGTCCAGCCGCCGCCCTCCGATTTACAAGTGACCAGCATCGTGGCGCCGCTGTCGGCAAGCGTCGGTGATGTCGCGACGGTTTCCTGGACGGTTGAAAATCGAGGCGAAGAAAAGGCGCAGGCCAGGATCGCAGACGCAGTCTATCTCTCGGCGGATAACGTTTGGGACATTGGCGATCGTCTGCTCGGAAGAGTCGAATCGGCCGGCGTACGAACGGTTCAACCGGGCGCTTCTTACACGTCGACGCTCGACTTTGAAGTCCCCGCCGTGCTTCCGGATGATTATCGGATCATCGTGCGGACCGATATCTTTGACGATGTTGTCGAAGGCGAAAACAACCGAAACAATAATTTGACGTCTGCCGATCAGGTCGGCGTGACGGTTCCGTTGCTGCGTTTGGATCTGCCGCTTCAAGAGCAATTGGCGCAAGGTGTCAGCCGGTTGTTTCAGCTCGATACAGAGCCGGGCCAAACGATCGAATTGACACTCGATAGTCTCAGCGACATCGGATCGCATGAATTGTACGCGGCGTACGAACGGCTGCCATCGCCGTTGGACTACGACGCGGCCTACGAAGGCTACCTCGCGCCGGACCAGACCTTGGTGATCCCGGAAACCCTGGGCGGTCGATACTTTATCATGGCCCGCGCGGGCGTTCGGATCGACACCGAAGACGGGACCTATGATCCGACACTTCGGTCGGAGTACGACGTTGAGCTCAATGCCACACGAATCCCGTTCGGAATCTCCAGCGTTTCGCCCGATTCCGGCGGTGACGATCGCTACGTCACTGTGACCATCGAAGGGGCCGAGTTCCCCGAGCAGGCTGCTGTGCGTTTAATCCGGCCGACGTTGGCCGAATTTGCGCCCGTGAGCGTTTCACGCATCGATGCGACCAAGATCGTTGCCGTGTTTGATCTTCGCGATGCGCCACATGGATTGTATGACGTCCAAGTGTTGCATCCCGATGGGCGATTGGCGATCGACCCGTACCGCTTCCAAGTCGAAGCGGCCGACGTATTCGAGTCTAATGTTGGTGTCGGTGGTCCTAGCCAAATCGATCTCGGAGCGACGGGCAATTATGGTTTCGCGATCGAAAACTTGGCGAACGTTGACACGCCCTACACGGTGTTCGAATTCGCGTTTCCCAAGGTCAAAAACCGACGTCCGGAATTGATCCGTGGCGACGCGATTGTCTTCCAGGCGGGTTTGCGAGGTGACGCAACGACGATCGCGCCTCTGTTTGATTCGATCAGTACGTTCGATTCGTCAAGTATCGCTCCCGAATTGAACCTTGACGGCGTTCTGACCGCCCGCGGCGTCGCGATCGATTTGCCGAATCAAGGTGTCACCGAAATCGGATCGTCGGTCAGCATCTATCCCGGATTGCGTGCCGAGATCGAAGAGGATCCGGATTTTCTGAAGAAACTCAGCCCGTTTGACCTCGATGACCTCGCATTCGATTTCTATGTCGCTGCCGCGGCGACACCGATGACATCGAGCGAATACATCGCGTATCAGCAAGAACAAGCAAGTCGTTTGCGCGATGAAATCCTTGCCACGGATATCGAAGCGATCCTGCAGGAAGAACGCGACGAGGATGACGACGAGAATACTCCGGTTGCCGGCGAAGCATTTAAACGGCTCGCCCTCGAATCATTGCAAACCTTTGCCGGCGATGCAGATTCCTTTACCGGTCTTTACCTGCAAGCACTCGTCGATCAGGGCTTGTTGCGATTGGAAGATCAGCCACCGGTTGCAGACGCATCGGCAGAAAATATCAGCGGATTCTTTTCGATCATTGGCGGGCTTCTCGGCAGCGAAACTGGTCAAGGGATCCTGGACGAAGCCGAGCAGCAACTGAGTCAAGCGGGGGAGAATCTGACTTGGTTGGTCGAATTGATGCGACGTTTCGATGGGCACACGCCCGATGCGACTAGCGGTGGAAATCAGGTTCCTGATCGTTCCGACTATGACCTTGGTGCCAGTCATCCGACGTCGTTTGTAAGCTTCGAATTGCGCGCCGGACCGCCACCGCTTTTCGATTTCGGCGAAGTGCCGGATCAAATCGCGTTTGACTTTAATGGCTTCGGTGATGGCGCCGATGAGTCGGTGGAATTGACCGGTCCGATGGGAGTTGGCGTTGACAACTTTGTTCCCATCGAAACGCCTTTGCCATACACCGCCAAAGCAACGTATGACGCATCTTCCGTTGATGCGGTCCGTCAAGTGCGGATTCTCATTCCGCTCGACGACACTCTTGACGAACGCAGTTTCCAGCTTGCCGATATCCAGCTGGGCGATCAATCAATCCAGCTCCCAGCCGGGCGACCGAACTTTGTCGGTGAATTTGATCTGACAGAAACAGAAGGCTATGTGCTGCAAGTCACCGCCGGCATTGATGCGAACACGCGTGTCGCATCGTACTTGTTGCGAGCGGTCGACGGACGGGACGGATTGCCGCCGGTCGATCCTGCGATCGGGTTGCTACAACCCGGAGAAACAGTCACGGTCGGGTTCTGGGCTGCGGTGAACGACGTCGATGCTGCTGGTGGTTCGAACCCGATTGCAACCGGCGATCCGATCGAAATGACGGTTCGATCGATCTTCGATGATGCGGCACCAGTCGATAGCGAAACGATCACGGCGACCGTCGATGCGGTCGCGCCTACGAGTACGGTCAGCGTTCTGCCACTCGGTGGTGATGCTTACGAAGTTCAATGGACGGCGACCGATGATGCCGGTGGCAGTGGCGTCGCAACACATTCACTGCTCGTTTCGCTCGATGGTGGAAGTCGCTATCGCAGTGTGTTGTACCGTACCAACGAAACCTCGTTCGTTTACGAAGCGGAACCGGGACAGCGACCGCAATTCTTGGTTCGTTCGATCGACGCGGCGGGCAACATCGAGCCGGTTCCGGCCGGTGTACGTGTTCCGCGACTGGTTCCCGAAATCAACCTCGGATCGGCCCCAACGGTCACGGTGGTCCCCAAGGTTGACCTGCCGATCGCAACGGCTCAGCCGGAAACCGTTGCCGATCGTTTGTTCGAAGAAGCTGCCTTTGGGATTCCTTCGAAAACGAGCGCTTCGAAACCCAGCGAATTCAGTCGAGTCATTCGACCTTTCGCAGCCGAGAAGTTCGTCGAGATACCCGGTGTCAGTGGCGCCGGAATCGGTACGCTTGCACTGACGGTCGGTCCCGCGGGTGCGGTTTATGTCAGCGGCGGCGTGGGACGGAATGAACTTTACAAGATCACGTCGGTGAACAATCCGGCTGGTTCACTTCAGCGGTTGACCGCCCTACCGACATCGACACCAATCTACGATCTCGTTTTCGATGCTTCCGGTCAACTTTGGGCATCGACCGGTGGCGAAGGTTTATTGCAACTCGATCCAAATACCGGCGCGGTATTGGACCGAATCGGAGCGGGAGTCGCCTTGGGACTAGCCGCCATTCCGGGTGCGGCAGAGATTTATGTCTCGACGACGTCGGGAATCAGTCGACTCGATACCTCGACTCGGCGTTTGATTCCCTTCAGTGACATTCGCGTCGATGCGATGGCGGTCGCCAGTGACGGAACACTTTATGGAACCGCATGGCCCGAAGGCGGGCAGGTGTTGCGTTTTGATTTTCGCGGCCGCGCGGAATCGTTGGTCACCGTCGAAGGCCGCGCCGAATCGTTAGCCATCGGTCCGGCTGGGTCACTCTACGAAGACGCACTCCTGGTCGGGCACGAGTCCAGAGGTGTGATCTCAGTCGTCGACCCGTTGTCGCTGCGACAAACCGTGGTCGCAAGCGGTGGCGACGGACGTGTCGAAGGACTACAGCCGATTTCTGGCGGGCGTTTTCTTGCGACACAGGGAGCACAGCTTGACGTGTTCTTCACCGTCGCGGCGCCACGCGTGATCGAAACCCGTTTGAAAGAAGGCAGCAATCAAGCCGAATTGATCTTTGACGTTGCCTTGTTGCAATCGACGAGTGATCCGGCGGCCGGAAACAACCGCGCGAACTATGGTCTGCGTAACCTCGATACCGGGGAAAGCGTCACGATCGGTGCGGTCGCTTATGACGAGGCTTCGAAACGATCCAGCTTGCTGTTCGAATCGCTATCGCCGGCCGAGTACGAGCTGACCGTTTCGCCTGAAGTAGAAAGCGAGCAAGGGATCGCGATCGGCGGCAATGGCTTCGCGACTACCTTCCGTGTCTTCGAAGATGTTTCGATCTCGACCTCGGTTTCCTACGAGAACACTCGAATTAATCGTGCCGACGGAACCGTGCTATTCGATGTCATCGTCCACAATGACGCCGACTTTGATATCGCCGGTCCGATCAATGTAATCTTCAACCAACTCGGTGACGAATCGGTTGTCTTCTTCGGTAACGATGGGGCGCCGACAGACGCCAATGGCTATCAAGTTCTCGGCGACGGAAGTGTGCTGGAGGCCAACTCGAGCTCCGCGCCGCAAACGATTACGATCGCGAATCCAAATTTGTTGGATCTCAACTTTGATCCGCGAATCCTAGCGACACTTCCGCCGAATCAGTTGCCGCTGTTTAGTTCCACTCCGCAGCAAGCGGCGGCGTTTGATGTGGAATATGAATACGTTGCCCAAGCCAGTGATCCCGACGGGGCGACGATCGATTATGTCTTGGCGGCGGCTCCCGAAGGAACACAGTTCAATCCGGACACCGGACAGATCGTATGGACGCCCGGCAAGCAAGCGACGCCGCAAGTCGAATTCGAAGTCCGTGCCTATGACGCGCGAGGTGCGTACAAGCGACAACAGTGGATCGTGGACGTCAGCGGAGCGAATCACGCACCGATACTCGCCCCGATCGAGGATGTCTTTGCGACCGAAGGCGATCTTATCGAAGTGCCGGTCAGCGCGTTCGATCCCGACGGTGACGACTTGATCTATTTTGCTGACAAGCTTCCACCCGGCGCCGTATTCGATTGGGCCAGCCAAAAACTACGCTGGCGTCCCGATGGCGATGCCGCCGGTGTTTATGAAAACGTGACGTTGATCGCAAGCGATGGCTTTGTCGAATCCAGCGTCACTTTCGAAATGGTGGTCGCCGCAAACAATGTCTCGCCGACACTGCAACCGGTTTCGCCAAGGACGATCAACGAAGGCGACGAGATTTCGATTCGGCTGTTCGCCGAGGATGAAGATGGTGATTCGCTGCGTTACCTGGCTCCGAGTCTTCCGCCAGGTGCGTTTCTAGATCCGAACACGGGCATCTTCGAATGGACTCCAGGCTTTGATCAACACGGCGTTTACGACTTGGATTTCTTAGTCGACGACGGTCAAATCACGACGCAGCAATCGACGACCATCACGGTTGAAAACATCAATGGGCAAGTGCGCTTCCCAACCATCGATCCGACGGAGATCTTCGAAGGCCAGACGTTTAACCTACGTGTCGCCGCGTTCGATCCAGAATCCCCGGTCGCCCCCACCAGTCCTGTCGCAACGACCGGAGATTTCTACGTTGATTATGAATCATTCCTACCGACGTTGACCTATCAGGTCACCGGTCTGCCCAGCGGGGCAAGTTTCGACGAAGAACGCCAATTGTTGACCTGGACACCGGGATTCAACGATTCCGGAAACTACGACATCACGTTCACGGCAACCGACGACGGCGATGGAACGGGGACTCCGACCAGCGATACCGTGGTGGTTTCGCTGCAGGTTGCCGATGCAAATTTCCCTCCGGTCATCGAATCGATCGACGCCCAAACGATCGCGGTCGGCGAGACGTTGCAAATCCCGGTCAGTGTCTCCGATTTTGAAGGTGTACCGCTTTCCCTTGATATTCGCTTTGGCGAATCGACAGTCTTGCCGGACTTCGCAAATTTCACCGACAACGGCGACGGAACGGGGCTGTTGGAACTAGCCCCGGTGCCGGGCGATCGAAGCGATCTCCTGGTGACGATCATCGCGAGCGAGACGACCGGTCCGCTGCCGCTGACTTCGCAGTCGCAGTTCACACTACAAGTCACCAGCGAGAACGAACCACCGAAGCTGGCCCCCTTGTTTGAAAGCGTCGCGGTCGTCGGCAATCAATTCGTCGTCAATGTCCTCGTCGAAGATGATGATCAAGATACCCTCGATGTCACTGCCACGGGCTTACCCGCGAACGCACAATTGATCGACACCGGCGTCTATGGTCGATACCAATTCACCTGGACTCCGACGATCGCCGATCAAGGTCAGCACACGATCACGTTCACCGCCAAAGACAGCGGTAACGGCGACCTTGCCAATCAGCTCACCACGACACAGTCGATCACGTTAAATGTTCGTGAAAGCAATACGCGCCCGAACCTTGATCCGATCGGTCAGAAAACGGTTGCCGAAGGCGAAACGCTGACGTTCACCGCGATGGGAAGTGACGGCGACGGCGATGTGGTTTCCTATTCAGCCGCATTGATTGCCGGCGGTCAGTCAGCACCTTTGCCAACCGGGGCTACCTTTGATCGCGCAAGCGGACAATTTCAATGGACGCCATCGCTGGCTCAATCGGGGACGTATCGTATCCGCGTGACCGCAACCGATGGGGCCGGGGCACGCAGCGAAGACGTCTTTGTGACGGTCACCAATACAAACCAAGTACCCTCCTTCAGTACGCTTCCGAAACTATTCACTCGTGAAGGCGACCAACTGATCTTTTCCGTCAACGCCGGGGACGCCGACGGAGAGTCGTTGACCTATTCCTTTGAAGGAACGAAGCCAAGCGGATTTAATTTTGATCCGCTTTCGCGAACGGTGGTTTGGGACGTCGACTATCAGTCAGCGGGCGAGTACACGCTGCGGTTCAAGGTCAGCGATCCAATCGGGGCTCGCGATTCGTTGGAAGTCAACGTTCGCGTCCTTTCGACCAACCGTTCGCCGGTGCTCGCCTTACCGTCGCTGCGACAAGCTCAGATTGGTGAGCTGCTTGAGATTCCGTTGTTGGCGACCGACCCGGATGGCGATGCGGTCACGGTTTCGGCGGATGACCTACCCGCCGGGGCGACATTGGATGCCGACAATGTGATTCGCTGGACCGCGGCAAGTTTCCAGGCCGGAACATACACCGTTCGTGTCACGGCCGATGACGGGGACTTACAAACCGAGCGACCGATCACGATCGTCGCGTCGATCGAACCCGCCGGTCCTCAAGTTCAAATCGTCACCACCCCCAGTTTCCCCGCGACACCGGGCCAGCCGATCACGATCGAGCCGATTGCCGACA
The DNA here is from genome assembly GCF_008312935.1 of Roseiconus lacunae. Lineage (NCBI taxonomy): Bacteria > Pseudomonadati > Planctomycetota > Planctomycetia > Pirellulales > Pirellulaceae > Roseiconus > Roseiconus lacunae. The sequence goes on from NZ_VSZO01000015.1 coordinate 240,325, forward strand.
GTGATGTCGAGCTATCCGGCGCGAGCGTTTCGATTGACGGGCGAGTACTACAGCTTGACGCTCTCGGACGCGCGACATTTGTGTCCGATCATCCGGGGCGATTCGAAATCACGGCGGTCGTCACCGATGCGGAAGGCCGCACGACGACTGTCACTCGGCCGCTCTATGTGCGTGACCCGTCGGACTTGAGTGCTCCGAGGATCGAAGTCCTCCAACTCGCACCGCCCGTCTTTACCGAACCGCGTGACATCATTGTCAACATTTCTGACGTTGGGCTTGCCGACTACAGAATCGAGTTGCTGCCGCGCGGTGGTAGCGGTGCGCTGTTGATTGCCGAAGGCACCACCAGCATCACGCAGAACATCGAAATCGATCCCGGCAGGTTTGCCAACGGTTTCTATACCCTCCGCGTCACTGCGAGCGATTTCGGAGGTCTTGAGTCCGAATACAACCATGCGATCGAGATCAATTCCGCCACGAAAACGGCGGCCTTGATTGAAACAGCCGACGACATGATGTTGACCTTGGCGGGAATCGATGTGCCGATCACGCGCGTCTATGATTCGCTGCTGATGACGTCGGTTGGTTCCTCGTTTGGAACCAAGTGGTCGTTGCCGCTACTTGATCCGCAGCTTTCACTGAACGTCGGCGGAGTTGCTGGGAATGAGTTCCAGGCGATCACGGATGCCGGACGAGTTTACGTGACCTTACCGTCAGGCGAACGCGTCGGATTTACGTTTGCACCGGTCAGCCAAATGGTCGGTAGCATCGAAACATTCACACCACGTTGGGTCGCCGATAGCGGTGTGGCGTGGCAATTGGAGTCACGCGATGCGAATCTACGTCAGGCAGGCGATGGTTACTATTCGGTTGGCAGTGGCTTGCCGTACAACCCTGGGCTGGTCTCCGAAGGAGATATCGCATTCACACTTGTCTCACCGACCGGCGAACGCCACTCGCTAGCCAAACGGGGAAGTGGATATCGTTTGCATCGCATCAGCTCTGCCAACGGCCTGACCTCACTCCGGGTCACCGACAGCGGTATCATCGCGCCCAACGGCGAACGTTTGACCATCGTCCGCAACAACGAAGGCCAAACCAGCGAACTCGTCGGGCCAAACGGCGAACACCGATTCTATCGTTATGACGACGACGGAAAGTTAACGCTGACGCTTGATGCGAAGCGCAACGAACGCGTCTTTTATGGCTATGACACAACCAATCGATTGACGTCGATCAGTGGCACCGGATCGGCCGGGCGTTCCTACCGATATGACCAAGACGGTTCCTTCATCGTCAACGAGGTGCAATCTCATTTGGGCGGATCCCGCCAGCTGATTGCATCGCCGATCTCAGGCACACTGGGCCAGACCCCGAACGTTTACGCCTTCACGATTACCGAGGGCGAATTGCGAATGCCTGCTTCGGGTGGTCTAACCATTGGAATGGATGTCCAGAATGCGACCGGACAAATCCGTGGGCTCGTCGCCGGAACCACAACGAACAACGCGGGCCATCAGGTTCAAACCTACACGATTGAGTCTGCAGGTACTTATGAAGTCGTCATCGAAGGCGGTGATGGTGCCGCCTTTGATTTGCGTTTCTATCTGGTTGCCGACGTTAACCAAGATGGCGCAGTAAACGCGATCGACAGCTCACTTCTCAACAACGCTTTCGGAACGGCTACTGGCGAGAACGGTTATGTCGCGGCCGCAGATGTTGATCGAAACGGTCTGGTCGACGACGTTGATCGGTCCGCATTGGAAGCGAATTTCGGAGCACAGCTGAACCAAGCTCCAGAATTTGTCGGCCCGGCATTCACTTCTCGACGAGTTACCTCGAGCTTTGTCGCCACGATCGACGAGGGATGGGAAGACGCTGAGAACGACGAACGTCTAACGACGATCTCGTCTGCGGACAATGCATCGGTTCAGGCACTCGGTGGCGGATTGGTTCTCGTCACGCCGTCGGTAAGCGAAGGCAACGTTACACTGACGATGACCTCTGATGACGGGGTGTTGCAATCTTTTGCCGCAACCCAAACCATTGAGGTCCAATCGGATGCTTACACATCGCTGATTCTCGATCGACTCGATCCGTCACTACGGATCGGACAGTCGATTCAAATCGGTGTCTTTGGCATCTTGAGCGATGGAACGCGGGAGCGATTGTCGCCAGGGGACATCGAATTCGAGTCACTGTCGCCTGATCTTTTTCAGGTGACGGACTTGGGATTTGTGGTCGGTCGCGGTGTCGGGAACGGGGCGCTGCGCGTCAGTGCCTTTGGCATTTCCACCGGTACGGCGGTCAACGTCGGTGGGGCACCCCGGGAATTTATCGATGTCTATCCCGATAGCTATGTTCTCTCACCGGGACAAGATCGCGACTTCATCGTCCGCCAACGGCTCGCACAAGATGTGCTTGATGTGACCGCAGACGATCAAACACATTACTTCGTCGAAGACGCTTCGATTGCCACGATCGATCAATCCGGTCGATTGACAGCACTGGCGACCGGGACAACCAAGGTCACGGTCGTTCGCGGCGGCAAAACTTTTGAAACGACGTTCCACGTCACCGCACCTTCTACCGATACCGAAGTCGGACCGAGCGGAGGAATCATTGCCGGCCAGGATGGGATCACGGTGGGCATTCCCTCGATGGCCTTTGATCAGGTCGTTGACATCACAATCGATTCAGCGACGGAGTCCGATCTGCCGTTCTCGCTTCCACCTGGATTTTCGTTCGCCGGCGGGGCTCAGATTCTGGGAGTTCCCGATCAAGCAAATCATCCCTTGCAACTGTCGATGCCGGCAGGTGCGGGCTTAAACGAAGGCGACGTGACCTATTTGTTCCGTGAAGTGGATGTGCTGCGTGAAGACGGCGGAACGTTGACGACGTGGATGATCGTGGACGTGATGAAGGTCGGTGACGACGGCCAGATGCACACCACCAGTCCCCCGAACGTTGGTGTATCGGGACGAATCCTTGATGGAAACAACAACCTGTTTCAGTTCAGTTCATCGGGCATGATGTTCGCCGCCGCGCCGGGCTTGTTCACGGCGTTGGGCGCCATGTCCGATCTGGGCACTCGGATCACGACGTCGGGTGATGCCCAGTTCGGCAATTCCGTCGTCAGTATGGACGCGGCCATCGACGACGCGACTGACGGTTCGACGAAGTACTACGCGGCGAACGATGCCTTTGGCACCTTCCTCGTTCCCGCGGTTTACTCGATCGATTATGTCCTCACACAGTACCGAACGACACCGGGTGGTCTGGTCGAAACGGCAAACGAAAATGTTTCGATCCAGACCGGGACGATCCCCAACATCATTCTGCCATCGGTCCCACGGTCTCAAAGCCGAAACACACCGCCGTCACTGTCCAATGCGAAATTGGTTTCGCCGTCGGGTGATGAATCCTTCAAAATCGAAATCAAAGGCAAAGACTTCGTCATGGAGAACCCCTACAAGGGTTCGCCGCTCCTTGACGGTTCGACACTTGGGACCAAAGTCGAGGACCTCTACGTCACTCTGGAAATCGGTGCAAGAGATACGTTCAATACCGATGGGTCTCGGTTGGTCCTAGGCGGAAAAGATATCGTCATTCCGGGGGACAAGCTAACGCTCGATGGTGAAATCTTGAGCTTCGAGATTCCTGCCGGGGCACAGGTCGCCGGTGCGATCATCACCGTCACTCGCCCGATGGACTTACCGACCGACAATGTTTTCGAACGCCAAGAATTGACTAGCAATCCGGTTCAGTTTCTGCCTGATCAGCGCTACGCGATGGTTGCATCGGGCGCCGACGGAAAGGTCCTCGTCTATGACATCTGTGCGACGTTGACCGATGGGCAATTGGATCTCTCTTGTCAAGTACCGGAGCCAGATTCGGAAACAAAACTCAATCCATTTACCAGGGCGGCCATCACCCTTGTCGATGGTGAATCGGGTGACAAGCTCACACCTCGCAAGACCACGCCGACACCGGATGGATCGCGGTTCTATGTCACACTCGAGCAAGGTGCGATTGCCGTTGTTGATACCGTCGCGCTACAGCAAATCGACACAATTCCGGATGTGCAAGACAAACCGGAAACGCTCGGTGTCAATGCGATCAAATTGCCTGCAGGTGCCAAGCCATTTGACCTCACCTTCGCGCCAACCGGCCGGCGGTTGTATGTCTCCGACTATCGCAAGGCCAACGTGTATGTCGTCGATACCGATCCGTACTCACCAAACTACAACACGACGATTCAAACGATCGCGTTTCCACGATCCGTCTCCGGCGTCGGTTTGGTCGGACTGATCGGTTTGCGTGGCTTAGCGGTCGACAACAACGGAAATCGACTCTTCGTCACTGCTCCGAAGGAAGATCTCTTCAACGTTCGAGGCGGGACCGAAGGCGTCGTCCTCTCGCTACCGCTGCGCGACGAGGATGGCAACTTCTTGGAGACCCTGGTGTTCGATCCCAGTAAGGACGAACAGGCCGTGACCGTTGTTGGGCCGGGACCATACGAGATTTCCGCGACCGATGATCCCAAGGTGATGTTAATCGCCGACCGCGTCGCCGATTCTCATGGTTTGACGGTAATTCGGGAGCAAAAGGAAGGACCATGGCAGTATGAGAACGTCGAATTCCAAGGCTATGGGGCAATCCCAAGACTGGTCGAAGGCCGCGGGACGCAGGTCCATGGCGTCAGCAACGCGCAAGGCGTCGAGTACATTCCCGCCAACGCGTTCGAAGACAAAATCGGTGAGCACCCTGCGTACGCCGTTGTCTCGGGCTTTCGTCAGTTTGTCCAAGGGGACCCAAAGCATGACCCCGGACTCGGGCCGTTCTTTGCCTACAACGCCTATCAGACCGACGCGTCAGGATTGACTCAGTTTGAATTGATCGCCGCCGGCGGAACGATCGGACTGATTCGAAATCCCCTTGGAAGCTTCGACGATCCGTTGACAAAGCCTCGCTTGATCGCCGCGACCACGCCGATCGTCAATGGTTTTACCGATGACGTCGCGGTCTCCCTGCAAAGCGGAATGGTGCTGGCGCCCCAACAGGCGCAAGACATCGTCACCGGTTATGATCTCTCTTCGATGATCAAGCTCGTTGAGGATGAAGCGAAGGGGGATTCCGTTCCAACTTGGAGTCAGATTGGCGAAGACCCTGCTGCCAGCGGCCCGCTTTCGCGTTTGCTGCGAGGGCCGCTTTCGACGTTGCCGATCGATCGCGTTGATCCAAAACTTGCCGAAGCAGCCGACTATCGTTTCCATGCGATTCCGGTCGGCGGCGATCGAATTCTGGCCTACGGGGTGCCAAACATTGGTCCCGATGGCAATTCTCCCAACACGTATGCACCGCTTCCCGGCGGCAATCTTCCGCGTGGTATATCGGTCCAGCCTGCGGCTTCCGGTGACCTACTTGCGCTCGCGCCAACGCCGTACAACCAAACGCCTTCCGCGCTGGGCTTTCCCGCTCGTCCGCTGGAAGTCGAAGCGGGTATCAATGCCATGGTCGAGGTCCATTCCGGTGCGGTGCAGCAGCGTGTCCCGTTGGTCACTTACCGCAGTTTGGAAACGGATCGCGGTCTGGTGTTGCACTACGATTCCCTTCGCGCCGACCCGCGGCCGATTCATCACCTGAATCTGACCGCGCTTGACGAAGCAAACTACGATGAAGCCAACGACCGGCTTGTGTATCAAGTCACCGCAATCGGCGCCGACGGAAAACGTTATTCCAGCGAAGGGATCGATCTCGACACCGCCAATCGCTATGACTTGCCCGAAGGCTACGCCGTCTTTAAGTTGCCCGAAGCGAAAGCCAAGCATACCTACGGTGTCGGGCTGCAGGTCGATTTATCCGACGCACCGACAGGTCTCTACACGTTCGAAGTCAGCTATGGTTTGATGCGCCGCAGCGGCGAGACATTCGACGGACGCGTGGTTTCGCAGACCTCGATCGAAGCCGTCGTGAACGAGAAGGACAGTCCGTTCGGTGGCGGTTGGAATATCGAAGGGTACATGCGGATGTATCCCGGAGATGCCGGCGTCCTACTCGTCGATGGTAACGGACTGGAGCACATTTACCTGGCTCCCGAAGACGGGACGAATCTATACACCGCAACGGTCGAGGACTACGCGGAACTTCGCTTCGAGAACGACCGGTTCTATCGCCGGATGCGCGACGGGACCGTCCAGGTCTTCGACAAAGACGGTTACCTCGAATCGTCAACCGACCGCAACGACAATACGACCCAGTTCATCCATGAAGGTGGCAAGCTCATCGAAGTGATCGACCCGGTGGGATTGAAAACGGAATTGGTATACTCCGGTGACTTCCTTTCCTCGATTGTTGATCCCGCCAACCGTATCACACGGTTCAGGAATCTTGAAGGCAATCTAATCAGTATCACTCATCCCGACGACGCCGAACACACGTTCGAGTACGACTATACGCACAAGGAAGATCCAGAGATCGGCGTGCACCTGATGACAGGTCAACGGCTGCCTCGTGGGAACGATCCGACGGACTCTTTCGGAGCATCCTTCGAGGACGAGTACGAATACCACGAGCTGAGCGGACGCTTCATCAGTGGAGAGCGGGTGGACGGGAAAACCACCACGTTGACCCCGGCGCAACTCCTGTATTTGGCTGACCCTGAAAAGCTTCACGATCCCCTTGAATCGGAGACGCTGCACATCTTGTCGAGCCCCGCGACGGCCGAGCTCAGCGAAAACCTGATCGACGAATGTGGTGGCGAACCGAAGGAATCGTCGGAGACCAGCTACACCGCCAAAGCCGTCCACACGGATTTCAAGGGAACTCGACGCGAGTTCAAGATGACGAAGTTTGGTCAGTATCACGACTCGCGAGACGACGAACGCAAAACGAAACAAGTCGGCCGTGGTGAAAACGGTGGTCGGGTCGAAGTCGAGAAAGATGCGGTCGGCAATTTGATCTGTTATGTCCGCGACGAATTTGGAAACGTCGTCTCACAAACCGATTTTCCCGACGGGACAGCCGCAACCGAAACGATCACCTACGACTATGACCCTCGGTTCGGCTATTCGGAATCGTACAACATTCCCGTGGAAACCGTTGATGCGGTCGGACGCGTCACGCTGCACTCGCTTGACCCCAACGGGAACATTCTTCAAACGGTCATTACCGATCCACGTGCACCCGAGGGAAGCCCTTCGACGACGACGCAAAGCTTTACTTACGACGAAGCTCACGGATATCTGCCGGATATCGCGACCGACGCGCTGGGCAATCAGATCGACCGAAACTACAACGCCCAAGGCTTGATCAGCCAAATGATCTTTGAAGATGGGGTGAGAAGCTACACCTACTATCCTTCGGGTCACGTCAAAACCGTCACCGATGCCAACGGCTTCGAGACGGAATATGTCCGTGATCCGATGAACCGGATCACCAAAGAAATCAAACGTGGTCTGCCCGGCGAAGCGGAGGTCACACGTCACTATGAATTCGATGCGCATGGCAACGAAGTCCGAAGGGTTGACGCCGACGATGTGATTTCGACGACCCAGTGGGACGTCATGGACCGACAGAAGACGCGAATCGAAGCTGTCGGAGAGTTGGATCTAAAGACTGAATATGCCTACGCACTTGGTGAACTCAGTACCGACTATGCCATCGCAGGGGAATCCGGTGGCGACGTCCACATCATCCGGCAGCCGGACGGTGAAGCGATCGCAACGGTCTACAACGCCTACAACGAGGCCGTCGCCAGTTACGATCAGCTTGGGCGTAAGACAACTTACGTCCTCGATGACGCCGGCCGGACGACGTCCGTCATCCTTCATCACGGCGGCGTGATCACCAAGACTCCCGATGCGCGTGGACGCGTGACATCGGAATCGGGACCGCTGCCAGACATGCGGACCGATACCGTCTATGACCATGCGGATCGACCGGTCAGTACCACGATCTATAACACCACCGGAAACCAGGTCACTCGTTTCCAGTACAACATGTTCAATCAGGTCGCTATCCGGACCAATGCCGAAGACCAACAGACGCTCTACGAGTATGACGCCAACGGGAACCGCACGGCAATCGTTTTAGCTCCCGATACCGCAGAGGAATTCCGAAGTGAGTTCGAGTACGACGATCGAGATCGATTGGTTAGCGAGAAACGTGGCGCCGCGGAAGCAGCGACGTTTACTTACTATCCCGAAGGCCAGCTTCGAACGTCGACCGACGAGCGCGGTTATACGACAACGCATACAATCGATCAGTTCGGCCGAATTGTCGAAGTGCTTGACCCCGAGGGTGGCGTTACGAAGACGACCTACAGTGGCGAAGGGCAAATTCTGGAAGTTGACGACGCGCGTGCGACGACCGACGTTTTCCGTTTTGTCTATGACGGCGCAAAACGGTTGGTTCAGGAAATTGATCCGGAAGGCCGCACGACCACCTATGAATATGACGAACTCGGCCGACGCACCAAAGTCATCGATCCACGAAACACCCTCGCCATCGGAAACGAATACAGCACGCAAACGACGTACGATGTGATCGGGCGCGTCGTTAATATCGTTGATCCCGAAGGCAACGAGACCGAATACACCTATGACGCGTACGACGCCGTCGCCACCATTCGTCGTCCGATACCCGGTCAAGACCAAGGTGATTCTGATTCGACCTATGTCGTCACAAACTCGTGGTCCAGTGATCGACGTCGTCAAACGACAACCATTCCGCTTAGCAACGATGTCGGTGACGATCGTAAAGTTGAATTGGTTCAGACCTTCGACACGCTTGGCAATCAACTCTCAGAACGCAAGGTTGGAACCAACGTTCACACGAAATGGGAGTATGACAAGCTCAACCGATTGGTTGCTCAGACCGAAGGCGCAGGGTCTGAAGGTCCAGCGACGACACGTCGGTACTACAACGACGTCGGCAAGATCGAAATGTTTGTCGATGCAAAAGGAACGATCACTCGCTACGAATACGACGACCGGTTGTACCTCAAGACGACGACCAAAGCTTTCGAAACCGCTTCGGAGATCTCTGTCACGACGACGTACGATGACACCGGGAACTTAGTGCTGCAATCGGATCCACGTCCCGAAGTTACCGCGACAGAATTTGTCTATGACAAGCTCAATCGCCAGACTCAGCGGATCGCGCCGTCGGGCGACGGATTGGCGTCGACGGTGTTCGAGTACGATGGAATCGGCAACATCGTCAAGGAATACGATGCAAGGAACCCCAATTGGACGACATCATACGCCTTTGACTCCGCAGGGCGTCTCGAGTCGAAAACCGATGCCCAGGGACACACGTGGTTCTACGGATACGACGACGCGAATAACCAAACGTCCGTGATGAATCCACAAGGACATCAACAAACCTTCTATTACGACGGTCTCAATCGCTTGATCGGATCAAGTGACGCATTGGGAAACACCAACTGCACGGTGTACGACGGTGCCGGGAATGTCGCTGCCGAGATTGCCCCGAATGCCGGGCTGACGTTCTGTTCTGGAGTTACTCTTTCGGATGCGATTGGTCTGACTCATACAAGCCTGATGCAGTATGACAACGCGAACCGTTTGATTGCCTCGACTGATGCCGAAGGCAATACGACCGGTTACGCCTACGACGCGGCTGGCCGAACAACCGAAATCATCGACCCAAGGGCCGAAGACGATCCACAGCTCTGGACCACCACGATGAGCTATGACGCCCGTGGGAACCTTTTGGAAGTCGTTCAACCTTCTGGTCTCAATGGCAACGACGAATCGCTCAAACGAACCTATCAATACGACTTGAACGACAACCTGACCGTTGAAACGGATCCTCGGGACGTCTCGGTCAGCTACGACTACGATCCGTTGAACCGTCGGATCGCGATTCATCAGGAAACTGCCGTCCCCGGTGCGAGCGATGGAACAGGGCAATTCGACGGCTTCGGAATTCTGACAACTCGATTCGATTATGACGCCGCTGGCAATGTCGTCGAAACGCACGACCCACGCGGCGAATTTTTCAATAGCCGATCGACGTACGACGGCGCGAACAACGTCGTCACGCGGACATCGAATACGGGAACTCCTGAAGCGCCGGGGCCGGTCGCAACGTGGGTCTACAGTTACGACAAGAACAACAACGAAGTTGCTCGGCAAGACCCGCGAGGTGAGTACTTCACGACGCGAACGACTTTCGATGAACTCAATCGTAAGGTCGAAGTCGAAATGCCGCGTGGCATTCCCTCGGCACCACTCGAATCCGCTGTCGAATCGTATATCTACGACAATGTCGGTCGGCTGATCGTCACCGAAGGACCACGGGAAGGGGCCGATGGCGAGCTTCTACGCACCACGTACAACTATGACGCTGCGGGGCGACAGTTTCGGCGGATTGATCCGGCCGGCAACGAGAGCACCTTTGATTTTGACGACAATGGCAACGTCATCCGTGAACGCTACGCGGCGGATGCCTACACGGCCGAACGTACGATCCTGCATACCTTTGACCAGAATGATCGGTTGGTTTCGACGACCAATGCCGAAGGATTCACGGTAGAGAAAGAATACGACGCGATCGGCAATGTCACGGCAACCGTCGGACCGTTGTTAAACTTGGCCGGTGAAACGATTCGTTTCGAGAACACGTATGATGCGGCGAATCGCGTTCGCAGTACTCGTGACGGAGAGGGCAATGTCACCAGGTACGAGTACGATGGGGCTGGTAACCTCGTCAAAATGACCGACCCACGCGGTGACTATTACACCACCGAATACCTCTACGACGGAATCAGGCGTCTCGTCGTGGAATCGACTCCCACGGGGACTGAACTGCAGCCAGGGCCGATCGCAACGACGCAGTACAGCTATGGAAACGCCGGTCAAACGATGACCGAGATTGATCCACGCGGTGCGGATTACGCGACGGTCTACACCTACACCGTCGATCAACAAGTCGCGACGGTGGATCGGTTTAGCGGTCGAACGCTTCTCGATTCCGATCGAGAAGTCGAACGCTGGACTTATGATGCCGCCGGCTATCGTGCTTCCTACGTTGATCCTCGAGGGGACGAGTATCGCCAAGCATTCGTCTACGATGCGAGCGGCCTTTTGGTCGAAGCCTCTGTTCTCGGAGGCACCGACGATGATCCGAAGCGACTGACGAAGCGGATGTCGTATGACAAGTCCGGTAACTTGATCGAAGAACAAGGGTTCGGCGGCGCGGACTACGTCACTCAATTCGAATACGACGATCTCAATTACCCCGCCGCAATCATCGATGCCGTGGGCGATGAAATCCGATACACGTCCGATCGCTATGGCAATCTGGTCATTGCCACAGACAAGTTTGGAACATCCACTCGAACCTACAACGGGATGGACCGTGAAACGTCGGTCACCAACGGCGAAGGGGAAACGTCATACACGTTGTACCCCGATCCGAATACGACGGTGACGCGTGACGGACGCGGGAATGAAACCGTCACCAAGTACGACGGACTGGGACGAATCAAAACGATCACGGATCCACTCGGAGGCGTGACGTCCTACGATTACGACGAAGTTAGTAATCTGATCAGACTGGTCGATGCGGTCGGCAATGTTCACGAAACGTCCTACGAAGCACGTTCGCTACCGATCGTGCAAACCGTCGGAGTGGGAAGTGATTCCGAATCGACGATCACATTCCAATACGATCTGCTTGGACGACAGATCGGGCAGACAGACCCAAGAGACATAACGGGCGAGTTTTTCGCGACGACAATGCAGTACGACGGGCTGGGGCGATTGACCCAATCAAGCCGATCGGCCGCGACCCCGGATTTCCAATCGGATGTCCCCGTCACTCCAGGTTTTGACGCCCTCGTGACGCAGTACTTCTACGATACGGTCGGCAACGTCGTCCGCGAGGTTCCGGTCGGTGGAGAGGCTTATGCGATTGACTATGCGTACAACCATTCCGATCAAGTCGTTGAGGTGAAACGAAACACCGGTACCGTGGATCAACCTCGCGAAAGCGTGACGCGAATGGCGTACAACGACAACGGAGACTTATTGGAAATCGTCGACGCGTTGGGCAATCAGGTCACTTATGCGTATGACTTCGTCGGTCGAAAAACCGAAAAACGAACCCATTCCGAAGAAGCCGGCGGGGATTTAACGCAGTCTTGGCAATACGCTCAAACGGACGACGGACCCACCATTTCCATCATTGATGCGACTGGCGTGATCGCCCAAGTCATGCACTTTGATAAAGCTGGACGGCAAAGCAGGATTGAAACGGCGGGCGAGCCCGATCGAGTGTTTACCTACGATGCATCAGGGAACCTGAAATCGGAGGTGATCGGCGAATGGTCCGAAACACATCAATACGATGCGCGAAACCATCTCAGTCAGACGACCGATGCCGATGGGAACACACGGCGCTACGAATTTGACGCCGTCGGCAACTTGCGATTCTTCTTTGAAGCCGACAATGCTCCGCCGACCGAGTATCGATTCAATAGTCGTAATCAAACGGTCGAAGTCATCGATCCGATCGGAAATTCAAGCCGATACGAGTACGACGCCACCGGGAATTTGGCTCGAATGATTGATCCTAGTGATCAAATCACGTCCTACACCTATGATGCCGAAAATCGCCAGCTAAGTGAAACGACCCAGTTTGGAACGCGTCAATACACCTACGATGCCCAAGGCAATCAAATCGAGATGGTGGATCGAAATGGTCGCCGCTCGACCTATGAACATAACCTCGCTGGCGACCTGATTGCCGAGTCATGGTACGACTCGAACGATGATCAGCTTGGTGGTATCGAGTTTCAGATCGACGCGATCGGACGCGTCACAAAAATCGATAGTGGCGAGACTTCGGTTCAGTTGTCATTGACCGACGACGCGTCAGACCGTTTAAAACAGCAACAGCTTGCCATTGGGACGCTTCAACTTGAGATCGATCATCAAACGGATCTGCTGGGGCGTGTGACACAAACGGCCGTTTCACTCGGTAGCGAATCTCCGTTTGTCGTCAATGACTACAACTTCGATCCGGAAACTCATCGGCTATCCGGGGTTGACCAAACGGGGACGTTTGTAAGTGACAAGACAATCACGTTGACAGACGATCTGACGCTTCCGAATGCGTTTTCGGAAATCCGACGCTCATCAAGTTCGTCTGCCGAAATTGTGACAACCATCGGTCGCAACGCTCGAGGCCTGGTTCAATCGATCGCACATGAATCCGGTAGTGGGCCCCTGGAGTCATTTGCCTACGCGTTTTACACCGACGGACAACTCGCAACGACGACCGACTCGGCCGGTACGGTCACTTATGGGTATGACGACGCCAATCGATTGACGGGCGTGCAATATGGGGCATCGGATCTGACCGATGAAGGATATGCCTATGACGATACCGGTAACCGTCTCGATGACGGTTTCACGGTCGGTGACGGGAATCGTCTTGAATCGAACGGCGATTTGTCGCTCACCTACGACAACGAAGGAAACTTGATCCGTGTCGATGACCAATCGACCGGCCAAAGCAAACAACTTCGTTGGGACCATCGAAACCGCCTCGTCGGTGTGGTGATGACCGATTCGGGTGATCAAGTTTTGTGGCAGGTCGATTACGTGTACGACGGTCTTGATCGTCGAGTGAAGCAGACGATTCAAACGTCCGAACAAGGGCAGCCGCTTGCGATTTCCGAAGAACGTGTCTTCATCTACGACGGGGCGAAGTTAATCGGCGAAATCTTGATCGACTCAAGTGAAAATGCCGCGATCGACGTCGTCTATCTCAGTGACGCCGAGACTGACTTGGTTCATGCACAGGATTTTGGTAGCGGAGACTTCAATTGGTTGCTTCACGATCGGCAGAATTCAACGCGACTGATCGTTGACGCCGATGGCGCAGTCCTGAACCGGTTCGACTACGGGGCCTATGGTGAAGTGATTTCGGCGTTGACGGATCAAGTTACCTCACGTTTTCTATATTCAGGCGGTGAATTCGATCCGCAGCTCAATCTCTACTACAGCCAAGCTCGGTTCTATGATCCCAGCACCGGTCGATTCTTATCGACTGACCCAAGCGGATTGTTGGGCGGTGACGTAAACCTTTACCGATATGCCGGTAGCGATCCAATCAACAACCGCGATCCGAACGGATTAAAAGCTGTCCCGGTCGGTAGTTCTGAGGTCACCAGTGCGGTTTCCAATTCCCATGGCGGTCGAGTCGCCAGTGTCTGGGGCAGCGGTGTCGCCAATCCGCTGGGCAACGGAGCCCGCCAGTTTGAACTTTCGATCGCCCAGAACACCACGAACATCAACGCCGCGATCGCAAAGGATTTGAAGCCGGCGATCGAATTGACGGGATTCTATGCGTCACTCGCCGTCGGTGTCTTTACGTCGCCCAAGTCGGTCACTTCTTTGTCGGTCGAGAATGTTTATCAGGCCGGGTATCAAAAACTCAACCAGTTGGGGCGGTACACCAATCAGCAGTCAAAGTTGATCGATCTCGACTTGAAAGCGATCTCGATTGACTCGAAGGGACTCAATCGCGAAGTCGAACTCTACGATCCCTACCGCCCCATCCCTTGGGGCGACGCGATTATGAATCGTTTGGGTTATTTATCTGCAGTCACGGCGGCGACGTACCTCACCGTAGTCCAGGAATTGATGGAAGTCGGCGGGATGCTCGCCGATGCCGCCGTGATTTCGATGGAAGGCTATGGATTGCCCAGCGAGCGCGCCCAGCGGGAACGCTATTCGAAAGTTTCGATGGCCCTACAGCAGCAAGGCGCCCTCGCGGTTGCAAAGTCTGCGATCGATGCGATCATGGATTTGCCGAGTCAAATCGTTTCCGACGACGCGACCGAACAAGCTCAGGTGCTCTCAACGATCGGAGAACTCGTCGCCGCCCCTGGTGCCAAAGCCATCACGGCGGGCCTCGTTCGTGCGGGAGGCAGGGTATTGCGATTGTTCGAAAGTCGCGGGCCACGGTCGATCGATATCGATTCGCTACTCGGCAACCCCTACACCACGCATCAGGCGCTCGACATCCTAGCGGCCGCCGAAAAGAACGCGCTCGGATTTGAAGATCTGAAACATCAACTCAAGGACGCAAACTACGACTTCGACAAAGTCGAGATCGAAGTGGAAAGCTATTTCGGTCGAGCGGATGTCAAGTATCGACTGAAAGATTTTACCCCCGCTGAAATTCAGCGTCTCAAGGATGTTGCGAAGACCATCGAGTCGTCGCGTTTTATTAAAGAACCAATCGGACCGAACTACTACGAGGTCATCAAGCCAGATGCACCGGGACCGGAAGCTTACCTCTTCCACGAAACCGACGGCCTTGTCAAACGCATGAAGGATCTGAAAGATCCCGACGTGCAGAAGCAAATCGGCGAAGCAAGTGCGGTTGCCAAGCACCTGGAAGAACTCGCTTCTTCATCGCTCGATCCACGGTTGGCACAGTTCTCAAAGTCACTTAGCCAATTTATGGGACAAAAGGGACGGATCGGACTTCCCAATGTTTGGAACAAGCTGAACGAAGTCATGAATGACGCGGTCAACTCGGTCAAACCAGGTCAGGGAACGGTCAGCGAAAAACTCGCACGACTGACGCCCGCGGAGGCTGCGGAAGTGGTGCGTCGCGTCGATCAAAAGTCAGTCCGTAACCCCGTCATGACAGAGATCACCGCGCAGTTCGCGCTCTCTCCGGAGCACGGTGGGAAATTTGGGATCAACGGCGTTTTCGAACGCGGTTCCTTTGGCGCTTCGATCGATCAGTTTCTTTTCCGTGCCGATTGGGTCACAGAGATTATCACCGGAAAAGCCACTCCGTTTAGTGTGCTTCAAGGTGAGCGTTACACGTATGCCTGGCGAATCGTTTCCGACCTATTCAAAACGCCGCTGGGGCCACTCAGTGACTTCGACTTAAATTTTACGACGGCAACGCTAAAGCAATACGAAGAACTGATCGCGAAGAAAGTTGAAAAGGTCTTTGACAAAGATGCGATCGATGATGTGACGGGCAAGAAAGGGGCGATTGTCGATAAGAAGATCGTCGGTGCGGAGGTGATCAATGAGTTCTATGACTTCGCAAAGAATCAACTCGATCTGCGAATTAAACGCGCGAACGAAGCAAACGAGCTCGAACTGGCCGGCGAATTGCAGACATTGCGTGAAAGTTTCGATACGTATGAGCGATCCAATCGCAAGTACGATCTCGTGGAGTTGTATAAACAAGATACCGCCGAATTTGAGCTGCTCGTCAGAGATGGGTTTGACGCTGGCCATCCGATCAAGAAAGGGGCCCACGGCTATATCATCACGACGAAGCGAAAGTTCTCGTTCCCTTTCGCCGCGAAACTCGGTCAGCTCACCTCCTCGACTTTTCTCGGAAAACACTACAACCGGCTGAATCCCGAGTACACGGTCAAGCAACGTGTTCAGTTCCTCGGTAGCGCGTTCGTCGGCGAGACGAAAAAGATCATTCTCGATGATGACTACTTCATCCCCGCACCGTTGCAGGTAATGGCTTCGACCGTTTATGGCCCATTGCAGTTGCCGGCAATGTTTGATGACGCGTTCGATCCTGTTCAAGTCAACTCGCCCGCTTGTACCGAGCATGACTTGATCACCAATCTCGATGCGTGTGGCGATTGGGCGCTGCAAACTTGGGGGCAAGCGATCGGGTACACACCGGCGGTTGAGATCACGTTCGAGGTGAAAGACCTCAGCGGTCACTCTCTCGGAGCGACGCAAATCACACAGCGGGATTCGTACGGGCGACCTGCGACTGCGGTAATCTCGATTGACGAAAATGCCGGTGGTTTGGGATGGTCGTTCGATGGCTTCGATCTCAGTTCGGTGCTGCTGCACGAAGTCGGACATGCCATCGGATTCGATGCCTTCACACCACAGTTTGCCCACTACGTCGACAGCGATTCGGATGGCTTGGTCTACAACGGATTGGCGAGTTCATTCCGACTTGAACGTAATGGCAGCGAATTGGAGAGTGCGTTTCACCAGTCGGCTGTGATGAGCGGGCGGATCGATCCCGGTGTCGTCAAGCGACTTACGCAGGCTGATATCGTTCCCGTCGCCGCGGTGTGGAACCTCGAGCGAACAACGGATTCGTCGACGTTCGCTGACGCTTCGTCGTTAAACAACGGTCGAGGATCAATTCAAGCGGAGCCCGAATTTGTCGAATTGCCGGTTGTCGATCCACCGCAGGTAAACAACCGATTGCTAAATCGCAACTTCAGCCAATCGGACCCCATGTCAAGCGATTTCGCGTGGACAACGACGGCTCCGGTCGTCATCGATTCGGGGGAAGTGACATTGCGTGAATCAGACGGGATGTTGGCCAGCCTTTCCCAATCGTTCGTCCTGCCGACAGGACGAAGCACGCTTTCATTTACGGTAGATGGTCTGCAACTCGACTCCGGGATTCAGTTTGGCGACGCGGTCGATCCGCCCGAAGCGTTCGAGGTTGGTTTGATTGATGGCGCATCAGGATCGAGTGTGCTGAACATGATTGAGCCACTTGCGGGCGGCGATGCGATTCTGAACGTTCAGCCCGACGGAACGATTCATTATGCTGATGGAGTTCGCGTGCAGGGCGTGACCCGAAGCGGCGGCCAGATCGATTTGAGTCAACCTTTTAATGTCGTCGTCAGTTTGCCCGAACAAGCGAGCGGCGACGTCACCACGTTGATGTATGACTTGATTGGTTTTGGCGAAGATGAAAGCCAAGTACAGATCAGTAACATCCGACTCGATGCCACCAATGGTTGGCAAAATCCGGTCAATCAGTACGACGTTGATGACAACCAATCGGCATCACCTCTGGATGCGTTGGTCGTGATCAACCAGCTTGCCTTGGGAAGCGTTTTCGATCCGGACACCCGTCGCTTTGTCGAAATCACCGACCAGGTTGGCCCCGCGCCGTACTTCGACGTCAACGGTGACGGGCTTGCCACACCGATGGATGCCCTCCGGGTGATCAATCACCTAGCGCGTCAGCAGGTCGCCGAACCAGAGGCCTTCGATCAAGCACTCGCCGGGTGGGAACCAGACGAAAACGAGGGCTGGTTTTAACCCTTCGCCTACTTTTGAACTAAGGTAGCGGAACTTGCCGACGGCTTGTCGAATTAGTCAAAAATGCGACGAACATAGTCGCGTTGTGCTCCGCAAAAGTAGCGATGACGTAGGCAGCTTTCACGGAATGAAAGGCGACTACAGCTAAATCAGATGGCCGCCAAGGGTTTCGGAATCACCTGCATCTCCGAAATCACCCTTCCGCTTGCGGGAGGGGCGGACGTTTAAGCGGCCGGGGAGGGCGGGCGTCTCATCAACATCTGAAATCACAATCAGCCGAATGGCGTTTGCCACGGTTCCTGTACAACGTCTCCGGCTAGCGCCCGTCGGTTGGTAAGCCGAGCCGAACCACCGGGCTAGACGGAATACCTAATCCGGCGCCGGAACCCCATCGCGCCGACACTGCGAGTCGTGTTTCGAAATGGCGTCTGCGATCGACTTCGCTCGCGCCAGGTTCGCCATCGATTCGGGGAGCTTTCGTCACGAGCGGCTACCGACGACATGCCTTTTTTGGGCGAAGACACCGTTCGCTACTTAGACGTACCAAGTGTCGAGTCCCCAACGGACACTCGACCGTGGCGATTGTCGTGCCGCCGGAACGGGCGTCTGGCTTGGCTTTACACGCCATCAGGGAAAAAAACGGCCACCCTCCGAACCCATCTGCCACCCCGGTGTCCCTCTTCTTAACAGATCAAACTTGCCTTCGACTTGCCTGGCAACGATAATCTGTTTGTCGGGTCGCACTAACGCGGTGCGACGGACTAACTCCGAACGCCGCCGGCACCACTCTTGTTGGCGCAAGGGGCCGGACGCGTCTAACCATCAAAGTGAAGGAGGTGATCAAGTGGATTATTGCTGTACTAGCCAACGGGGAAGTAACCCGTAGACCCAGTCGGCGGGCTGACGCTTATGGGTCAGCTTCCCCACTCGAGATCATCCTTTGATCGCGAGATATTGCCCGTTTGTCGTGGTTTTACCTTGGCCGCGACAAACGGGTTTTTTCGTGCGCCGAGGGCCCGTCTCCACTTGCCCAAACACGGATCAATTCCGATTTGAGAGGACGAAATCGAGGATACCAAACACTTCGATCGCCATTGCAAGTCGATGCGCGAGCGTCGAGTCTCGATACCCGTTGGAGCCAATCGGTGGGGTGTGTTGAATTGGGAACGACTCGATTAAGATTCATCCGCACTGCCCCCGTCCAAATCGGATCAAATTCTCAGTCTTTCGGTGACGCCCATGGCATCCCTTGACCCCCAAACCCGGCAAAACCTTCTTAACGACGGGCGTCGTCTGGCGTTGATGTGCGCCTGGTTCGACAACGAGTTTCCGGAGGAGTTCAGCCCGCAGCAAAAGCGAGAGCACCTTGAGTCGGTGTACGGCGACGGGGGAGAAACCGCGTCACTATTCGAGGACCTTGACCGAGCCTTCGAGCAACCGATTTCAGAAGATCAACTTGATGAACTTTTTATGCGATCGGCGGCGTGGTTCGAGGCGATCGATCCTGCCGACAATGGATACGACACACTTGAAGAAGCCTTGACCGGGATCTTTGACGACGAAGGCCACACGGCAAAGCTGTACCGCGAGATTAAAGCCCGCGCGAGCGTCTGATGGCACTCAACCACAGATCGGTCAGGGGGGCAAAGGGTCGGTAGGGCAAGTCTCCAGCAGGGCAATCCTTTCGAATGGGACTTCGCGAGTCACTCCGGCGGACTGGTTCGCAGTTGAGGGCCTGTCAAGTTTCTATCGTCGCCTTTCGCTCTGCGAAAGTAGCGTTCATGCGTCTGCTTTTGCGGAGAAGAAGGCGACAGTAAGAGAAATCAATCTGAAAATCAATACACGGTTAGGGCGAGTCGTACGAGGCCGCCGTCATGGGGCGCAAAGTTCGCTTCCCAATAGAGTGGCAATGGAATACAATCTCGCAAAGCGTGCGACGAATGAAAGGTGAGCACCAAAACAGTGGGAATACGCATCCCAGTCCCGAAAAAAGCTCGTCTTCGGTGCAGCAATAGCGACATGTAGCACACGCAATCCCCACAAGCGCCCATAGCTCAGCTGGATAGAGCATCGGACTTCTAATCCGACGGTCGGAGGTTCGAATCCTCCTGGGCGTGCTGTAGAATAACACTGCAATTTACCGGCCGGAACGCCCATCGGCGTTACCACCTGTTTGGTGTGCGGCCCCGTTTCAAATCTGAATCTGTACCGAAAAACTCGGTCGGATTCCAAACGGGAGACGCTTCTAATGGCTAGACCGAAAGCCAAAGCACCTGCACGCCGCTACCACATGAGCGGCCAATCTGTCGTCACGATCGCAGGGCGTGATTTCTACCTCGGCACGCATGATTCACCTGAATCGATCGCAAGGTACGCCGCTCTAGTCGCCATTTATCAACAGGGCAATCTGACACTCCCTGCTGGATTCGAGCTCGCTTCGTTGGATCCTCAGGTCGCGGTCATTCTCGGTGGCATCTCAGCTCCTCAGCACCAAGCTGACACAACAGTGCTCGTCCGGCACGTCACCGCTCTGTATCGCGAGCATGTCAATGAGAAGTACCAAAACGCGAAGCAAGAAAAGCATCGGCATCTTCGGCTATGCGATCAGGTCGATGAATTGTTTGCCGACATCCTTGCAGATCAATTCGGTCCGGTAAGGCTGAAGGGGTTTCGAGCCATGCTGGTCAACGAAGGGCTTTCTAGGAAATACATCAATCGCTTGACCAACTGTGTCGTTGGCATCTTTAAACATGCTGTCGCGGGCGAGCTCGTCGAAGTCAACGTCTTTGAACGGTTGCGGACGCTCGAACCGCTACGCAAAGGCCAAACAATAGCCCCCGAAAAAGAAAGAACTGCACCGGTGCCCCTCGAAACGGTACGCAAAACAACGGAGCATCTCTCGCCCATCATCAAAGCGATGTTGCGGATTCAAGTCGCGACCGGGATGCGCCCAAAGGAATTGTGCATGATGAGACCATGCGACATCGATCGAAAAGGCGAGGTCTGGATTTACCGTCCTAGCGAACACAAGACCCAATGGTGCGGGAAGGATAAGGCAATACCCATTGTCGGTGACGCTCGAGAAGCAGTGACCGAGTTCCTGCAACGATCTCCCGAAAGCTATTGCTTCTCTCCCAAGGAAGCGATGGCGTGGCGACATGCGCAAGCAGCAGCGCGACGGAAGACACCGAAAAACCAAGGGAATCGACCAGGGAGTAATCGAAAAAAGACTCCGAAGCGTCTACCTCGGGAGCGATACGACTCTGCATCCTATCGCCAAGCAATTGCGAGAGCGATCGTTGTCGCAAACGTCGAAAAATGGACTCCGTATCAAATTCGACATCTCACAGCGACGGAAGTCAGGGCCGCACTTGGCATCGAGGATGCAAAGGCATTGCTGGGGCACTCTACCGCATTGATGACTGAACACTACGCCCGTGAAAGCGAAGAAGCAGCGACGCGTGCCGCGAATGCAGCCCCCAAGCTCTAACAACTAGATTCATCGCCAGATTGAAGACACTTCGCCGTTTGCCTGCTCGGGGCAGACGCGAAATATCGTTCATCTTGGAAAACATCATTGGTATCCAACAGAAGAGAAGCAGCGGCGATGGAATTTCAACCGAACGATCTGGACTATGAAGTACGGATCCAGTCTGCAATCAAGTGCCGGCAAAAACTGCTTCCGGCGGCGATTTTGATCGATGAGCTCGCTTCCACAAAGATCTCGATTGATTCGGCATCGAAGATAAAGCAGGCCAATGAGTTGATCACCACGCTAGCGGATGAGCTTCGTCATATTCGAGATCATATCGCTCGCGAGAATGGCCCCCGCGCAAACTTGGATGGCTTTCGCAACTACCAAATATTCGCAAGTTTTGAACAGGGATTTCGAATAGCTGCCCTGGCAGTCATACGGATCAAAGAAACCCTGCGTCGATCTGGCGATCTGAATTGGCAATACTGCAAATCAGAAGCCACTAGCCTCCGCTGTGCGTTTCGTGCGTTTAGCGATTTCCTCGATCTCATGTGTCGCTTGAGTAAGCAGGATGTTGTCCCAACCGTTTCTCTCGCGACGCTTCAAATGAAGATCCCATGGGAAAAGCGAACGGTCGCAATGAGCAAGGCGGACGCGATTCAGCTGATTGGGACGCCACCAATCATCACGAGTGAACGAGGAGCACGAGACTATCTCAACGTGATGATCGAATCCGGGGAATACGACTGCGAGATGATCGGACCGAACAGATTCGTTTTCAACATTGACCAGTTTCCGGAGAAATACCGAAACGACATCAAGAGAATCTAGCCTCATCACAGGACGTGCGAAATTCAGCAGAATTCGGCAGCTTCCGGAAAAGCGTTCGAATGTCAGTACATACTCCCACGCGTTGCAAGTCGAGTCCCCAAACGCAGGAGTTTACAATGTCATGCAATACCGATTTCGCCAGTCAAAACGTTCAGAAGATCCTGACCGAGGACGTTCTGACTCTTCAAGATGCCCGCCAAGAACTCCGGCAACTACTGGGTAAAAGACCCGACAAGACAACTCTCTATCGTTGGTGTTTGCGTGGCGTCAACGGATCACGTCTTGAACATGTCCGAATTGGAAATCGGATTTTAACAAGCCGGCAAGCTCTCACTCGCTTTATCACGGCCAGAACTGCCAACGCGTAACAGCCGTTCTAGATACGACAACAGATGGCTTCCACCAACAGCCGGTATCGCGGATCGAAATTCGATTCGGCGACCGGCTATTTCTTTGCCGTCAAGCGATCTTTGAACCTTCGGAGTCAGCCAGTTTGACACCGTTGAATCTTCTCAACCGAACGCCGCGAATGTTTTTAAATGCCGAAATGTCGCAACAGGATCATCTCAACACTCTTCGATATTTTAAGTCCCCTGTGAATGAGGGCAGAAAATGAGAACTCTTAAACTCATCGAAGAATCACAGGAAAAACTGAATGGGGAATCGTCGCCCAATAGTGTTCAAACGAAAGGCACCTCATCGAACAATCGATCGGATAGATTCACTCTCGTTCGTGAATGCCTGTCTGAAGATATCTCCGCTCGACAGACATTGCTGATTTATCTCGGTTACTTAGGGGCCGACTCGATACTTCAGGGCCAACCATTCATTGCAGAATTTTGCCCCACAACAAAGCCAAAAGCTCGGTTTTTCAATCCCGAACGCGGCAAAGGCGTGGTCAATGGCAAGGATATTGACTGGAAAGACTGGATTGATTTCGCCAAATTGCACGGAGTTCAGATCAACGAAGTTGCCTCGATTCTTGGAATCGGTTCTGGCAGGCATATGCCCTCGGCTTCTTCGAACTTGATTACTCTCCAGGGAGAATCAAAACGAGAGCCAGTTTATGAAGATGTGAAGTCGTCTAAACCTTCATTTCCAGATTTGAAAATTCAGGATTGGGATGATGGCGCAAAACGTTTGGCTCAGATGTTTTTGCTGAAGAAAGGTTGGAACCCCGACAACGTCGATCGATTGATCAATGCCGGAATTCGATTTTCTAAATTCAAGTTTGGTAAACGTTGGGAAAATGCAATCGCTGTTCCAGTCTTCGGCGAGTCGCTGGAAAAAGGGACGCCGGTCAATTGGATGGTGATGCCTGCGAGTGGACTCAAATGGCCGCTTAGCAAAGGTCCAAAATCCACATTGACGATGAAACGCGAACATGGTGCTCACGCCGGCATTGCAATCCCGCAAAATGCGTTCGAGCTTCTTCGCTCGAAAGATCTCTGTTCGTTGACCGCCTGCAAGACCGAAGGCTGCTCTGATTATCTCGCGTTGTTACTTCGAGATGATCGCTCGGATGACGTGATCCCATGGACTAACCCGTTCGGCTGTGACAAGCAAAATGCGACCTATCGAGACGATCCATGGATTTTTCGCCTGTTCCAAGGAGTTAACTCTATCGTCATCCATGACTGCGACGAGCCAGGACAGCGATCCGCAATCGGTGACCCATTGGCCGAAGATGACAAACTTTATGGATGGTGTCAGAGGCTTGTCCAACACGGATCCCCCGCGCGGAATTTGATCGTTCCAAATCCCGATGAAGTGAAAGGATATGACTTGAATGACTATTTCGCGCAGGGCGGGACAACGAATGAGCTGTTGGACATGGCGTGTATTCTTCCGGTGATTGAATTCCCGACCGAAACGATTCAAGAAATTGAGCGAGACGAAGCTGATCCAGAACGCGATGATCCCGAACCGGTTTCGGTTGAACCAATCGATTTAGATCGACAGGATGAAAGTGAGAAGCCTTCAACGGAAAGGCAGAAGGGTGGATGGTCGCTCAGCGAACTGATCGAGAACTTCCCTGAACGGCACGAAGAGATCATCGAGGGAGTTTGCCGCCGCGGAGAGGTCGTCAATATTATCGGTTCTCCAAAGCAGGGTAAAAGCTGGTTTCTCTACTTGCTTGCGTTTTGCCTATGTTCAGGTCGCGATTGGCTGGGACGAAAAGTTCATAAATCCCGCGTGTTGGTCTTTGACAACGAGATCCATCGAACGGAGCTCGCTTTTCGATTGCAGACTGTAGCTGATGCACTTGGGATCCCCGTTGCCGACGTTTCCGATAATCTCACCATTGACCCATTGAGAGGAAACCTCGTCTGCCTGGTGAAGTTGTGTTCGATTTTGAATGATGAATACGACGAGCAGAACTACGACGTCATTTTTCTCGATGCGTTTTATCGCTTCATTCCTGATGACGTTGATGAGAACAGCAACAGCCAAATGACGTCACTCTACAACACGCTGGATGCCATCGCGCAAAAACAGAACGCGACGATCATCTTGAACCACCACACCAGCAAAGGTGACCAATCATCCAAAAACGTGACCGACGTGGGAGCCGGGGCTGGCGCAATGACTCGAGCCTGTGATTCGCACCTAATCCTGCGTCCTCACGAGCAAGACGGATGTGCTGTGCTTGAGGCGGTCTGTCGTTCAAATCCAAGCCCTGAACCGACGACGATCAAGTTCGATTTCCCGCTTTGGCGTCCGGTAGCGATTGAACCAAAGCTGAAACGTCAACCTTCGCCGTCCGAGTTGCGACAAGCAAAGAGTGATGCGGAAACTGAAAACAAAGTTCTTGAGGTGCTTGCAGGGAAAAACGACTGGATGTCGGTCAGTTCGATTCGTCGGAATACAGTCTACGGGCAGCAGCGAATAGAGCGATCTCTTTGTCGATTGCTCGAGAAGAAAATGGTCTCGCGGAAAGATGTGGAGAATCCAAAGAAGAATGGGGAAGAGATCCCGATGTATCGGAACATCTTTGTCGACGGTGTTGAGCGAATTTCTGACGATCCTCTTCCGTAGTTTTTTTGGTATGCCGCATCGGATTTTTGGTACGTACCATTGGCAAACCAAAACACACGCGATGGTACGTACGCGGCCTATAAATAGGGCCGCGTACCATACCAATCGCAGCGTGTTATGACGCCCGTACCAATCGCGACCCGAGGTGACAACGATTGATCCCTAGCGAACCGAACGCACTCAAGTCCCGCTTGAACGCCGACGCAAAAACACCCATCGGCAAAAGGATTAGAAGATAGCGACAACATCCATCGCTCGTACCACAGAGGCCTGACAGAAAAAAAGCCCACGATGCCGTCATGACGATTTTTGAATTAATCACTTAGCGACGAATCTTGAGGCACTGCAACCCTGCCGGAGCAAGTCGATCGCTGCGTACCTGAAGTTCGGCTGGAATCAAAAACAGCGAAATCGATAACGGTGATGCGAACCAAGCGAAAACTGCATCGGTGTTATAGACCGACGCAAAAAGCGATGCTGTCAATGTGCCAGCGGTTTGTCCAACTTCGCGTCGTCCAAATCGGGGCGAACTCGCTTCGGTGTGGTCGACTAGCGCTGCACAAAGGGTGACGCGAACCGCCACCAACAGTTGGAATCAAAATGGATAGTATGCATATCAAGTATTGTGGGAACGCACCAAGTCCTTTTCCCGATCAACCACAGAATGAACTGGGCGAGACCAAGCGAAAAAAGTAGTGGCTGCCCCGTCTAACTTTTGCGATGAGGATTGGGAGGGAACCAGGCAAGCTCGTTCAAACGCTTCGTTGTACTAGAATGCAAATCCCTGAGTGCTGAACACAGGTGCCCAGGTTCGAGAGGGTCCTGAATTGCATAGAATACTGTTCGCAGATGCTCAAACACTTCATCTACCGACGAGGTATGTCTCGCCCTTTCCAATAGCAAATCAAGAAACTCACTATGATCCAAGCTGAGCGGTCGAATCAACTCCAACATGTTGCGGCGTACCCAAGCATCATTCTCGTTGTCAAAAACAACCAACAATTGTTTCACCGTCTTATCAGAAATGTGTTCGCGTTGCAAAAGCCAATCCACGGCTTCCAGTCGCACTGCCCCCTGCTCGTGTGTCAATAGTGCTCGAGCTACACCTTCGTCTGAATCGTAATCCATTTGATAATTCTCGTACAGATCCTGCTTCACCATATAGGCACGGTCCGTGTAGTTTTCAATGAACTCCAGGCTCGGTCGTGTTGGAAACCGATAGTCGTCTTCCTCTTCGACAAGCAAGTCATACATATTTTGATCGTGCTCATATTCCGACATGATGTTCGCAAGTGATGATGGTAGATTTTCTTGAGCGGCCAGCTCTTCAATGACCATCCATCTGTAATCGTCGCTGCAAAGTGCATCGCACAAAAACTGTTCCGCGCGCGTCGAATGCACGGCAACTTGACCTAGAAGATCAACGCACTCGGAACGGCTGGGCGAGGCTCCGTTCTGCCCAGGCGCGAACGTCTCCTCCTCTGTCCACGCGGCGGAATCAGGAGAAAAAAATTTAGCGAAATCGAAGTGATCGAATTCTGAATAATAAGAAATACCTTCTCTCGGTTGCGATTCCTGAAGAAAACAGTCAATAAGTTCCGCAACAACTTCGTCCATCTTGGATCCTACTTCTACACCACTCCGCTTTAAGTAGCATACGGACAATGATCTAACAAAGAGTGAATCGTCGTTTACCAGATCTTGTAAATCGCCAGGATCTAGCTGCGATGCATAAGGGAACGCCTGATACGTTTCTACGATGCTAAGCCTTACTTTTTCGCTGGAATCTTGGCGGAGATGCATAACACTATCCCAGATCTTGTCATCTACGTGCGCACCTCTACCACGAAGACGCACTAATTGCATCGCCATCGCCGACCTCACGTGTTCTGAAACGCTGGAAAGCATCATACGAGCGGCGTCAGTCGGAGGCTCAGCAACGAAGGAAACTAATGAGATCGCTTGTGCGACAAACGCTTGCGCCGCTCTCTGTTTATTCTGTGAGAGACTTGCCAGCTGGGCGACCGTCCTATCGTCGATTGCAAATGGCTGCGGTCCGTTGGAGATTCCACTTATCAACCATTGGCCGCCGTACAGATCTATATATGAAAAACCTCCGGCGCTGCGCATGACGGAACACCCAACTCGAAGAGCGAGTGCCGGCGAAATTTGCGTCAATCGTTCGATGGCCTTCTGGTCTCCCACAATCGCATGGGCGAACTCATTGCACGCGATGTCGTGTATGTCATTGGCATCGATCGAAATCGTTCGCACCGCTCGCGCAATCAGACGACAGGAAGACAGGTCATCTGATTCTAGGAGCCAGCTAACTAGCCGAATCAGAACTCTCTTATACCTCGGATGAGCGTTATCCACAAACAAATACATTTGCGTGTCGTGATCACTGTTGACTGACCTGGCAGAGCTGTATTCAGAGATCGCCCTTCCTGCTAAAGATAGAGCTCCCACAACATGCTGCAAGACCGTCGAATCGGAAGGCATGCTAGCCACAAGAGCGTCAAGGACCGGAGTGGTCACCCATTCGTGCTTTGCCAGGGCTGCTCCGATAAAAAGCCTGACACTCCTTGACCTTTCACCCACCATCAAGCTCTGAAGCGTTTCGCATTCGTCGTCGTAAAGCAGTGGAAGCAAGAATAACAACTTTGCGGCGCGCTCTCGAATAGAAGCATCGGGTAAATCGAACGCATTGATCAACACACGTCGAAGGCTTCGACTGCGTCGGAGCGCAGAAATAACTGCGTCATTTTGGCCAGCGGTTGGCCCAATGGCTGTGTCTAGTGCACTGATCAATTGGACGGACACTTTGGATGCATGCGTTCCAAGTGGAGCATCCAAAAACCCGAGTGCCATCCACGCGGGTGATGCGTAAGCAACTACGGAAAGAGGTCGTTCGTCCGAGATTGCAGATTCTTGAATTAGGTTCAAGAGTATGCTTGCGAGATCCGTGCGTGATGAGCTTCCTATTGAGGTAACATTCTCAGCAACGCGGCACAGCAGAACCAGGGGGCGCAAGAGCATGTCCTTACCCGACTCTTCAACAAGTGTATTAATGTAACGAGCAACGCGATTAGTCGGATTTCGGTCGACCTCAAGTAAATCATCTGTCTCCAACACCGATCCAAGTATGCTCAGTGGCTCGCTCCATCTGTCGTCATAGAATCTTTCGACTGCCAGCTGTAGCCAGTTTGAACGGCTTGATATCGCGACTGCTAAAAGGTACTCGTAGAACGAACGGTGAAGAAAAGAGAATGGAGCCTCATCACCGAGAGAGTTGCGAATCAGAACGCCGCATTCAATTGTGAGATGATTGAGACACTGTTGTGTAGTCAAGCCCAACCGCTTTGATAAAGAAAGACAATGCTCGGACTCGAGCGCACGGAAGATCTCCACCGGCGAAAACAACGTATGGTCGGGATCTTTCTCGCCAAGGATCCAAGCGAGTTCGGCGAGCAGTTTGACCGAAAGGTTAACTAGTCGCTGCTCCGGGGGCGTAAGGTCTTGATGAACATTGGTTCGCCGCGCATTCGGCCATCCACCTAGCATTCCTTCAATACATTTTTTGTATAATTGGATCCGATCATTCGGCATACGGTTCGGACCTGCGGCATTGACATACGCGAGACACATCATCTGGAGCATAAGTGGTGTTTGCGCCAGACCAACAAGTTGCGGACGAGCTACCAAGTCGTTCCAGAAGCAACGAGAAAGGAGGACTCCCGTTTCGACATCCCGAGTTGTACCGAAATAGCCATCGACAAAATTTCGAATCTCCAGAGGTGAGAATGCAACTAGTTCGAGTTCGTTCTGACACACATGTGACGGAAGGCCACGATAGCCGACGATGCGTGAGGTTATGTACATGCGACGAGTTCTTCGCGTGGTCCAGGTGTCAAGCCAGCGAATTAGGTCGTCGTAGTGGTAAGATGGGACTTCGTCCAATCCGTCCAAAATGAGGCAGAATTGCTGCTCGCGCAGTTTGCAGTCAATTATCGACTGCTCAGCTGGGGAACAGCTAAAGCCCGTGACGTCGCTTGTGACCAAATTCCTGATCAACGTTGCGCGGTCAATCGTGGGATCGTTGTGCAACGCCTTGGCGATGTCGGCGAGTCTCAAATATATTGGGATTTCAGCATTCAGGACGGAGCTAGGGTCATCTTGAATCCGAGTCAATTGCTCGCCCGCGACGAGCCAAGCCTCGTATCGCGACAGTGTTGTCTTGCCAGAACCAGGGTCTCCAAGCACCACCGCCTCGCCGATTCGAGAGCGTAATGAGGACCAAGTTTGGGGGAAAGTTGAAAAACGGCTCTCATCCGAATTGCTTGCGTAGTCGCGCAGCTCTGCTTCTTTACGCAGTGGAGCTCCAAATTCGATTTTGTCGTCACTAACTGCCTCAACATCGCGAGGCTGATCGCTGACTCGCACTTGTACATGCAGGTTCTGAAAGAATACATTGCTGTCGTTATCTTGTAACCAAGGCCAAGGGACGCAGTTCATTCGATTTCTAACACGTGTCAGATAACCAACCAACGCGTTTGAATCTGCGAACAGCTGATCCGATGCGGGCCTTGATGTGTGCAGTAGTCGCTTCCCACTCTCAACCAAACCTTGTCGCGAAGGCTGCCCATACGGATGAGCAAAATCCCTGGCAAGCTCTTGGCACGCCTCAGGCTCAAAGAAGTTGACATGTGCTCGAAACTGACGATTCTCGAGGAGTTTGAAGGAAGGAACGGCCTCGAATCGAGCGGCACTGAAGTTGCGAGGTGCACGTACGATGACACCGATAATATAGTCATCCAGAAAGACGGGACTCCCGGACGCCCCTAGCCATCCTTCGTCGATTTCGGCACCTGCGGTCACGGAGAGATGAAAGTACTTTGACGAGTTCCCCATCGAGTGCATGCTTCCTTGCAATGGCACGGCATTGGTCGCTTTGCCGCCCACTAAAGGAAAACCCTCGCCAGCCCATATCAAATTGTCTCTCGGTGGAGCATTTATTAAGAGCCCCCAATTGCTGGAAACGCGCCTCGGAAAATCACAGTGGAGAAGTACGACATCGAAGCTGGGCGACTGAATACGCCCGTCCCAAAGGATCTCTCCGCAAGTTATCCATTCAGGGTTCTCTTGATGCCACCATCGTGCCTCAACGCTGGTCCCTGGTTGATCGCCAACAACGTGAGCTGCGGTCAGCAAGACATTCTTCGCGACAGGGTATGCGGTGCCTATCCGTCCGTTATCGGCACACTTGGGCACAAACAGTTGAACGATTAGGTCTTTCTTCTCCATTCCAAACGGGCCTGATTAATCTGGCTTGTGGCCTATTCGAGCAACCTCTATCGGTCCACCATCTAGGACAGGAATTAGACGGAGACGTATCGTTTGCAAATTCTCTTCTGAGACCCCTGCATCGAGTTTACCTTCGGCTTCGCTTAGAATCCAGAACTTCCATTTCGCGCTGCCCTCAACCCCGGCTTCAATAGAGACCGCAACTTGAGCCTCCACGTCAACACTCTCGATCCGAAATCGCAGCGACTCACTTTCCGCTTTGATTTGCGCTTCCTGGATTTCTTTTCTCAGTCCTACAATCATGTCTGACAGTTCAATGTTCGACATGGATAACCTCACGTGCAGATACGGGCCCTGATCAAAAATTTCTCTGTCCTTTTCTACCAATTCTGAGCGTCTCAGGCTACGAGGCGAATTTCTATCGTAATGGAATTTAGTTCGTGCTGTATGTCTCGCCGTGAAACGATGGCGATTACTCCATCACGGTTGCCATTTGTCGGAACAACTCGAGCCGTCCATTCATGGCTGGCAAACCGACTCTTTCATGTCTTCTTCGTCCTTTTGGTGCTTGGCGAGTCGGCGATTAGTATCAGCCGCATCTGCTTTCTCCAGAATTCGATCAACTTGCCCCAGCGAACGCGACCCCTCCGCGTCGTCGATCTCCATGCTTAAGATCTCAGGTGTTAAGAGTTGTTGTTGATTCTAAGATCAAGACACCGATGCGCGTTGACGATGCCTGGTCCTCGCGTCGATTGCATCGATCGCCAGCTCTCAGCTCAGGCCGAAATCGAGGTAGGTCAACGGCACCGACGCATATTCAGTCCTGGACCGCTTCGGTCGATTTCCCCGCTCGCAATCTACCCATCTGCTCGAAACAGCGAATTGTCCAGCCGAAACGAGTTTCATGCGTGAACCGCGCACGATGCGTTATCAAAGCATTCTGTTTCGCCATAGTTCTCGCGCTAACTCGCTCACCAAACCCTCGTGATGACTTTCACGACACTCGATCCGCTGGCCGAGTGATGGAAATCGACTCTACGCAGTGGTGCGAAACGTTCCACGAGGTCCGAACTTTCTCAGTTCCTGACCAGTTGAGCCACCGGAAAGTCGTCTCACCACGAGGCCAAGACGGCGGGAATAGCGACTGGAAATGCTCCATTCTTGACCGTGCAACGCCGTCGTCGGCAGGGCAGAACGGTAATGGGATCTGGAAGCGGAAGTTCCGAAACTGAACGAGGAACCACAGGTATGGCTCTGGGCCATCGTCTCGCCGGAGGAGCAGCATGACGTGACTCGCCTTTTCTCCTATCGCCTCGGCCCCCGGCGTGAATGCGAAACCGACCGGGAATTGTGAGAATCGAACCTCTCGGCCGCCACGTACCCATTCGATGGCACACTGGATCTGGCTCAACTCGCCCTTCGGGCAGATCGAACACGCAAACTTGACGAGCGCCCTAGCGGCTTCGATCGGAGAGTGCGGTTGCGAGCGTAGGTCGCCGCGCAGCGGAATTGTCTCAGGCAACTCGCCGTCGACGACAAGGTCGTTGACTGAGTTTGGCTCGGGGACACGAATGTTCACCGCACCTGGTTTCGAGTCGATACGGAGCTTTTCGTCGTGCATTCGGTCCTTAAACGTCGACTCGACACCGTGTTTCCGAGGGATACCAGCGAGAGTGCGGTGCAGCATCGTGGCCTTACTAAGGTGATCTTCGCAGCCATCGCCGAAGAACACGTTGCACTCGTCGCATTCGTTCATCGAGATTATCGATCGGTTACCGAGGAAGTCGGAAACGGCGTGTGCGAGTTTCCTGAACTGGACCTCCGGTCTACCACGACCACAGAAGCGGCACAGGCGGTTGACCTCCGTTTCGTGGTCGCGAAGCTCGACACGATTGTTGTTGTGGAACCAATGCTCGGCAATCTTCAGGTAGCGTGACGTGAAATACGCCTCGCGCCGCTCGTGGTCTTCTTGTACGCTCATCTTTGCTCCTAAGAACGAATCTCGATATGTTAACAGAGTCCGGGTTGGTCATTGAGGTTCGTCTAGCAGACGTTTGGCCATCAAGCGGCGAGACACCTTTTGGCGAAAGCACCGACGAGGGTTTACGTATAGGTGGATGTCGCTGATACTTATTCATATGAGACATATTCGCGTATTTGCTGCCGATGCACCGAACGACGCCGAGATACGTTCGGGTCAACTTGTCCTTGTGCTCTGCCGAAAGTGTGAACACCAACACGTCGAGCTAGCCGATGATCTGGCGACCGAGGGCGGGAAATGTCCCAAATGTGAGGGTGATTCGTACAAGGACGTGATCATTTACAAGGAAAGGGCTGAGCTCTTATCTCGCGCGCCTTCACCGATTAAGTTCTTCATCGATGACATCGAGATCGGTGATCCTCGCGTCGGTGAATTACGTCTATACAGTTGCAAGATATGCGGCAGCAGTTTTTTGGAAGTTGTTGAGCTTCACGAGCAACAAAACTCAGCGTGTCCAAAGTGTGCGAACGCTGAATATGCTGAGACTCGCATCCGTGACACGTTGCTGTTTCACCTCTGCATCCCGGGCAACGGCTCGTGAACCGCCTATTAAATGTGTGTTCTGGCAATCGGTTTGCGGGCACATTTCTCACCAACCAAAAGTCACGCAGTTTCCCTTTGCCGTCAACCTGCTTAGATAAGGCGGGGATACAATCAACGTGGTTAGGTAGTACGTGTTTGGGTCTGGAACCTCTCGTTAAATTCGCTTGCTAGTAAATGGCCAAATGTATTCGCTTGACTCGTTCGGCGCGGACTGAAGCAGAATCGCGTTTGCGAGCGTAGGATTTTGCACGTTCCAAACGAAGGCACGCCGCCGCTCTTATCCAGTGATCAAGGGAATGTTCTGGCGGTTGACACCCGAAAGCATCTGACGGCACACCGATGCATGTTGGCTGGAGTCAGATCACGCCGAGGTTGCATCGTCCAGCGCGACTTGCACGTGGATCTTGCGGCTTAGTTTGCAGGAATTTTGGGCTATTTTTGGGGAAGTGTGAAGATCCTCATCTGCTTCGTCTGTCTCGTGAGCGGCACGAAGCCTAGCAAGAAGCCATTTCCAGCCAGCTATCGGCCAGTGAAGGAGCCTGCAAGGAAGCAATTGGTCGACGGCCAGGAGTTGTCACCATGTCTAGCAGCCTCGAATCCGTTGTCGTGAAGTACCTTGAAGCGAAAAACCTTTCACGGGGGACGCAAAAAGAATACCGTTCTACGGTCACCAAATGGATTGCCTGGGACCGTCACGTCGACATTGACAGAATCGACCGAACCCATATTCGGGAATTTCTGGATCAGGTTTACACGAACGCTGTCGAGAGTGGAGGGACGAACCCTGGCAGAACTGCAAACAAAGCAAGAGAACATCTCAAGGCTATCCTCTCGTGGGCATGGGAGCAGGATTTCATTGAAAAGCTACCCAGATTTCCGAGACCAAAACAGCAACGCGATGTTGCCGGTCGTCACTACCTTACCAAGTCCGATCTGAACGCCCTGTATTTCGCCACGTACCAATTGCCGAGACCTCGCGGTTGGAAGCAACCTGCAACTGTTGGCCACCACCGGCGAGCGGCGCTTGTAGTATTCTTCAGCTACGGCGTCGATACCGGGACGGTTTTCAAATGTGCTGGATTCCATGAACCGATCTTGTGGCGACATGTGACCTGGAGGCCAGAACCGCCGAATGGCCAGGGCAAGGATTCTCGATATGGCTGGCTGTACTATCGCAGAGTCAAGATGCAAAAGCAGTTCTATCGGCCAATGAACTGCGTTGTGCATACGCACTTGAAGAACATTCGGACGGAAACGATCGACGTTGATTGTGGTGTGTTCCATGCTGGCACATCACGACCTAATCAGCAGTTCCAGTTTTTGTGCCATTTGGCGGGTGTCAAGCCAAGACAAGATGTTGAAACGGGCGAAGAACGCCCGGGGGCGTCAAGGATCTGCGGAAAACCTGCTCTACCTACTACGACGAGCACATGCCAGAGTCGTCGATCGAAATTATTGGGCATTCCGTCGGTGAAGTCACGTAAAGACACTACGCTGACCGCGATCCACTCGCGTTCAAGGCAATCATGAAGGTTCCTCAGCCTCTGCATTTACGGGGGCGCTGCGCGGGATCGACTGCGAGTGTCCGTGCTGCAGTCAGAAGTTCGCAAGTGACTGACCAGCTGGGCGATGGAACCGGAGTCTCTCGTGCGATGTTCGATATCATGAAATATGACGTACGACCTCGTCATAAATCGCACGAATGTGATTGTCTGTGTATCGCCCCTGAATTGACTGTCGGACGAAAGTCTTCAGGTCTTGGTCGTTTACCAGGAGAATGATACAGTTCCCTTGTTTTTGGTGTGAGGCTCTCTGGATATGCTCGAAGTAGTGCTTCTTCTCTGATCGATCACCACGGAAGGCGATTATTCCGAGTCCACCGAGCTCTGGGGTAAGATACCCTGCTGTTTGAAGAAAATCACTTGGAGCGAGTTTTTCATAGTTCTTGCACTCCCACAAGACACTTAGTGCGTTGTATCTTTGCCGCATCGCTTCCCAGAATCCGCCGCGTGCGATGTTCGATGTAAGCCAATCTCGAATTACGCGCCCGCTGTGGTTACGACATTTGGGCTCTGGATTTCCTAACCATCTGAAGAAGCAGAGCTTTAGAATTTCACCAACAACTTCTTCGAAGTCCTCGCAGTGATCGTCGCCGGGCTGAACTAGTTCAAGTTTATGCTTGGCTTCATCCAGGCTGCGGACATACTCGTCAAACGAAACTCCTCCGGGCACGTCAGTAATAATCCCGGTTTGCTTGAGTGAAAATTCATCCTCTAACCTATCGATGACTAGCTCTTGAAGGCCTAAGGCTAACGAAAAGGTCTCGTGAACACAGACAAGTGTTGAAGATGTCACTTCAGGAACTTTCGATCCCGACGATCCCATCGATCGAGACATTAACTTTCCTTCGTTTAGGAGCCCGGCGAATCCAATCCGATACAGCAGCTCGGCAAATCGTTCTGGTGTCGCGAAATCGAAGAACCAGGGGCACAAATGACCAACTTTTGGGTCTGCAACTATTTTCGCAATAAGTGAGACAAGTCCATTGATCGTATACTTGTCGCCGAGACCGAAAAACAAGTTCAAGATGTAGTCGAGACGTGGGAAGTTTTCGGAGTATTCATCGGCCAAGTCCTTTAACCGATTATCGGCAAATCGCCTGCGGGCTTCCTGGAGATCCTCTATCTTGACTCGCGTATTATTTCTATGTTGAGCTAACTCGATCGCGAATTCCGAATATGCTAGCACATCCCTCGGCTTTGTCTGGCAAAAGCTAAACACTTTTTTCCATGACGGCTCGTCTTCAATCTTCTCAAAAAAGTGGTTCCAGGTAGTCCCGTCGATTGGCAACTTGGTATTCAAAGGCCTGTTGAGACGTTTTTCGATCATGGCTAAAAGGCTAGGGTTGCTCCACTCCAGAGACTCAACCCACGTTTCGAGCCTAGCGAATTCGGTTTCAGTTTCGCGAACGCGATCAAACATGTTCTCACGTAAAAATAGATACGGTCTAGCAGCTCTCGAATTAGCATTTAATTCGACGCAAGCATGCATAAGTGCTCTTAAGAAAAGTACGGCTTCATCTGTTCCGTCCCAAGAATCGTCAATACTATCGATAAGGATTGTAAACTCCTGGCGTTTAGTCTCGCATTTCGACTCCAAAAACGAGTACACCTCTTTCTTGCGTTTAGAGATTTTTCTCCAACGTCGCTCATCCCTTTGTTCAATCGCGGCAATCAAGTCGTCGAAAAAAGCGAGCAATCCATCATCGAAATCGAACTCTCCATTGTCTAGTTCTTTAGAAACAGTCTTTGGAACCTCGTAGTCATCGATTAACCCCTGTTCAATCCAGCTGCTCAAAATGCGGCAGCAAATCGCATACTCGAATGAAGCCACCAGGGAAGTGAAAACGCGAGAGTTCTCTTTCGCTAGAGTCAGAATGCTAACCTCCATAAACATCGGACACACTACCTCGGGGACGATCCGAATGTGGCTACGAGACTTGTTCTCCAGATGGAAACTGAGAGATATGATCGAAAGTCGTGTTCTTGATTGAATGAAAAAAGGCGGCGTATCCTGTTGAAACTATCACCCTTCAACGGCCCAACGCGGGCACAA